>JAGACE010000077.1 GCA_017614275.1 Clostridia bacterium
CGACACGGCGAATCGCTTCTTTGTGACCGGCCACAGCCTCGGCGGCGCAGTGGCGAACATCGTCGCCCACCGTCTGGCACAGAACGGCGTGGACCGCTCGGCGATCTACGGATACACCTACGGCACCCCGTGGACGGCCAACCGATCGGATGCCGACGCCAGAGCGGATAACAACATTTTCAACTTCATCGGCGGCAGCACCATGCTCAGCGAGGCGTTCGACAACTTCTGCTGGGGCTCTGACGAGACCTACAGCAACATGAGCGGCGGAAGTTTCGATTACACGGAGTTCATGAGAAAGTGCCGGTACGGAACGGACAAAACGTTCGACAACCAGGATGACGCCTTCAAGGCCGCCTACCGGACCCTGACCGGCAACGAATATGACCCAGACGGCACGCTTGCCAAGCATCTGGTGTCGACGTACCTCGGTTACATCCTGGCGGATCAGAGCGTTTCCGCTTCTGTGGAAAACGGCGTCCGGACGGTCACCATCAACGGCGGCGCCCTGCCGACAGAACCGGACCCGGAACCGGAGCCCATGACGGCGGAACTGGTGTCCTCGGAGGGCACGGACCTGGAAGCGAAGACCAACACGCTCCTGCAGGTCAACATGCAGAACGCCGACCCGGCGGACTACACCTTCAAGTTCATCGTCTACAACACCACGACGAACCAGTGGTACAAGCTGAAAGACTTCGGCCCGGAGACCGAGTATAACTGGTACACCGGTCCGGCCGGCGTCAAGAACCTGTACGTGGACATCAAGGACGCGGACGGTGAAGTGACGCGGATCTCCCTGACCGGCGTGAACGTCACGGACAACGGTGTCAAAGTGGACACCTTCTCCAGCAGCGAAGGCGATGTGCTCCCGGCAAAGAGCTACACGACGCTGACGGCTGCCGCCAAAGACGGCACCGCTCCGTACACCTACAAGTTCATCGTCCACAACAACGACAACGACCAATGGTACCGGATCCGGGATTTCGGAGACGCTCCCACCTGTGAATGGTACACCGGTCCCGCAGGCAACAAGACCCTGTACGTTGACGTCAAAGACGCCACCGGCCAGGTCGTCCGCGGTCCTCTGGATGTGACCGTACAGTAACTCTGACTTCCAACCGGCTGCCTCACCAAGCGGTGAGGCAGCTTTTTCGTTAAGCAGAATCTGCGGTACTCAACACAATAGACAAATCGCCGCCGATTACGCGTCTTCTTTTTTGTCCTTTTTGCTATAGTACTTTTGTTAACAATCTGTTAAAATGTCTATTTGTTAGTATAAAAAAAGATGTCCGAATAACGTGACACGAAAAAGGAGAGAATCTAGTATGGAATTCAAGAAAGTCACCATCCTCGGCGGCGGCGTCCTGGGAACGCAGATCGCCATGCAGTCCGCTTACTGCGGAAAAGAAGTCACCATCTGGCTGCGCAGCGAAGACTCCAAGACCCGCACCCAGCCGAAACTCGACCGCCTTTACGGTGTGTATGAGAACGCGCTGAAACAGATGAACGACACCAAGTCCGCGGCAGACTTCTGCGGCGGTCTGGCAGACAGCTATGAGGCGTTCGATTACAATGACTGCCTCGCGAGAGCGCGGGACGCGAAGAACCATATCACTCTGACCACCGACATGGCGGAAGCCGTCAAAGACGCTGACATCGTCATCGAGGCCACCGCGGAGATCGAGAAGCAGAAGGTCGAAGTCTTCAAGAACGTTGCCAAGGTCATCGATCCGAAGACTCTGCTCGTCACCAACTCTTCTTCCCTGCTGCCGTCCAAGTTCACCAAATATGTCCCGAACAAGGCGAACTATCTGGCGCTTCACTTTGCCAACAACATCTGGAAGCAGAACATCACCGAAGTCATGCGCACTACTGACACCGCTGACGAAGCCTTCCAGGCTGCCGCCCGTTTCTCCAAAGAGATCAACATGGTCCCGAGCATGATCAAAAAAGAGAAGGCCGGCTACATCCTGAACACCCTGCTCATCCCGCTGCTGTCCGGCTCCATGGAGCTCATCGCCCACGGCTATGCAACTCCGGAAGACGTCGACCGCACCTGGAGAACCGCTACCGGCGCTCCCTACGGCCCCTGTGAGATCTACGACGTCGTCGGTCTGGACACCGGCTACAACATCGTCAAGAAGTATGTCCATGTGCCGAAGTTCATCGCGGGCTATGACTTCAAAGCCATCGCGAAGCTTCTCGAAGGCTACAAAGATGCCGGCAAGACCGGTGTCAACGCCGGCGAAGGCTTCTTCAAGTACGACGAGAACGGCCACCGCATCAGCGGCGACTAAGCTGTACTGAGCTGAATAAAAACAAACCCCTGAGCTCTAAGCCCGGGGGTTTCTTTTTTGCCGCGATCTGTATTTAGAAAATTTTCTAAATAGTTCTTGATTTTCGGGTTGGCGGGGTCTACAATGTATTTAGAAAGATTTCTAAATAGCTTCAAAAGGAGGCGATGGAACATGAGTTACGCGGAGACCTTCAAGGCGCTGTCCGACCCGGTACGGCGGCAGATCCTGGAGCTTCTGAAAGACGGCTCGCTCTCCGCCGGAGAGATCGGTTCCCACTTCGACATGACCGGCGCCACCATTTCCTATCACCTCAAAGTCCTGAAGCAGGCAGACCTCATCTTCGAGAGCCGCGAAAAGAATTACATCTATTACCAGCTGAACGCTTCCGTCCTGGAAGAGATCATGCTCTGGTTCACAAGCCTGAAAGGAGGCGACTCTGATGCTGAAAGCAAATAAAAAGACCCTCATCCTCACGAGCCTCGTGATGCTGATCCCCGTGGTGATCGGCCTGATCTTCTGGAGCCGTCTGCCGGACCCGATGGCCATCCACTTCGGAGCGGACAACGAGGCGAACGGGTTTGCCGCCAAGCCGGTGGCCGTCTTCGCCTTCCCCCTCGGCCTTCTGGCACTGCAGTGGCTCATGCCGGTCCTCCTGTCGCTCGACCCGAAGCGGAAAAACATCAGCCCGAAAATGACCGCGCTCGTCCTGTGGCTCATCCCGATCATTTCCGTGTTCGTGTGTGCCTTCATGTACGCGTTCAATCTGGGCTACCCGGTGAACATCACGTTCTTCGCCGAACTGATGATCGGCCTGATCTTCATCGTCGTGGGGAACTATCTGCCGAAGACGCGGCAGAACTACATGGTCGGCATCCGGCTGCCCTGGACCCTGGCCAACGAGGAGAACTGGAACCGCACGTCGCGGCTGGCCGGCCCCCTGATGATCGTCGGCGGTCTGTTGATCGTCATCCTGACGCTGACGGGCACCCTGACCGTCCTGTGGCTGCTCCTCATCTTCGCGGTCCTGCTGCTGGTCCCGATCATCTACTCCTGCTGGCTGCACCTCGCCCGCGGCCTGTAAACAGAATAAAAAAGACCCCTGAGCTCCCGCTCAGGGGTTTCTATTATTATGATTTCATGAAACGGCTTTCGGGAAGACTTCCAGGACGACACCGCTTGTTGGGAAAGCGCTGCAGGGATGGATCCACCCGTAGTCGAGGTCGCCGATGCGGCGGCCGTCGCCCTTTGGCACGACATAGACCGTGCCGGAGACCAGACGGGAGTGGCAGAAACCGCACTCGCCGGCGCGGCAGCGGGAAGGTGCCGCGATGCCGGCAAATTCCATGGCGCGCAGGAGCGTCATGTCCGCCGGACAGTCGATGGTTTTGGACTCGCCGCGGATGAGGACTTCCACTTTGTAGGTCTTCCCTACACAGTCCTGCGGATAGTTGGGAAGTTTCTCGGGGTGGTAGGCCTCGCCGAACAACTCGTGGCGGACACGGTTCGTGCGAAGGTCGAGTTTTTCGAGTTCCTTGTCGACGAAAGCGTACATTGCCGCGGGGCCGCAGAGGAAGACAGAGTAGTCTTGGTCCGGTTCGTACTTCTCAATCAGTTCCGCGGAAAGGAAGCCGTGTTCATAACCTTCGGCGTCCGGGTCATCCGAAAGAACGTGGACCACTTTGATGCGATCGCTCTTTGCTTCGAGCGCGTCGAAGGCGTCCTTCAGCAGGATGCTGTCTGCCGACCGACTGCCGTAAAGGAGGATGAGGTCCGCGTCTACATCGCCCGAAACTATGCCGGAGGCGATGGAATGGAAGGGCGTGATTCCGCTGCCGCCAGCGAGACCGAGGATCGTCTTCGCATCCCGCACCGGGCTGTAGTAAAACTGACCTTCCGGCGCCGCGACGGTCACTTCGGTCCCGACGTCCCAGTGATCCAGAATATAGTCCGAGGCGAAGCCGTCCGCCGTGCGCTTGACCGTGATGGTGTAGCTGCCGGCCAGCGCGTCCGCCGGTCCGGAGCAGATGGAGTAGGGTTTACTGACGAGTGCGCCATCGATGGACAGCTCCACGCTGAGATACTGGCCCGCGCGGAAGAAGGCACAGTGGTTCGTGCCGCGGGCAGGATCCGGGACGAGCGTGAAGCTCTTCGCGTCTCCGTGGTCCGTAACAGCGGCCACTTTGAGGCACTGCTTTTCCGGGTGGAGTCTTTTGGCGAGTTCGTTGACTCCGTAAAGGGTCTCAATGGGTCCGTCAGGTGCTTTCCTAAGAAACAGACTGCGTGCCGGAAGGACTTTGAAGAACTGCAGAAAGTCGATGAAACCGGTTGGTTTTTTACTCATTTCTTCCCCTCCATTTCTTCTAAGAACATCTTGGCGACACTGTTGCCGTGGAGATACGTCTGGCCGAATCCGTTGAGGATGGCACCGGAGGCGCCGCAGAAACGCAGGCCTCTGATCATGTAGTCGTTCTTCCGCTCATCCATGACGCGGTTCAGCATGCTGTCCCAGCCCTTGCTTTCGTAGCCGTACACGGAACCCTCCGGGTGGCCGAGGTAACGTGCGTAGGTCTCCGGAGTGGAGATCTCCACTTCCTCGACGCAGTCGGAGATGTCGATGCCCAGGGCTTCTTTATAGGTCTTGATGCAGTCCATCGCCACCCGGTCTTTCATCTTGAAGTAGTCTTTCTCTCCCACGTTGGACCAGTCGTCCGACATGTAGGACTTGACGAAAAGCAGAATGCAGGTCCCTTCCGGAGAGATATCGGGGATGGCGACACTCGGGCAGCTGACATAAATGTTGTGGTTGGACTCTATGGTGCGCATCTCGTCGTACTGTTTGATTGGATCGCCGGAATAGCGGATCATGCGGGTGTAGTCCTTGATGCCCAGTTCTTCCGCCGACTTGTTGAGCCCGAGGAAGACGCCGTACAGGTGACCGGTGATCTCTCTGGAATTCTCGATCTTGCGAGCCCGCTCCGGCACTTCGGCGGGGTCGATCAGCTTGCCGTAGCCGGTGCGCGGCATCATATTGGCGATGACATAGTCGGCATAGACGGTCTCGCCGGGGACTTCGACACCATAGACGCTGCCGTCTTTGACGAGGATTTTCGTCACTTCAGTGTTGTACCAGATGTCTCCGCCGTTTTCACGGATGACCTGATCCCAGGCAAGCGAGATCGCATGGGAACGGTGGTTCGGGATGTAGGAACCGTATTTGATAAAGTTGTAAATGATGATGATGTAGACCGCAAAGGAGAAATTGTCCGTGTCCACACCGAGATAATCCCAGTAGTTGGACAGGATGTGCGTCGCTTTCTCCGGCACGCCGAAGTGGCGGAAGCCTTCCGACACAGTGAAGTGCTGTAGGTCTAAGAACTCCCGATAGTGAAGCATGACGTGCAGCGCATCGACCTTGTAGCCCGCTTCATACATGTGGTCGTGAGTGGCGTTCATGATCTCGGCATACTCCAGAAGTGTTTTCAGGCTCTCCCGGGAACCAGGCACTGCTTTTTCCATAGCGTCCAGGAACGCCTCTTCTCCGGTTGGCAGGCAAATGTCGTACTCTTTGTCGCCATAGGCGTTGGTACTGTAGAGCTCCGGCGTCCGGGTCCAGTCTTTCACATCACAGCCGAGTGTGTCAAAGAGGTGCCGGACCGGGTTCTTGCTGCCTTTCGGTCCGAACATGCACAGCTCATGAAGAGAGGCTTCGAACTCGAACCGCCCGCGCACGAAGCTTGTGCCGCATCCGCCGGGAAGGTTATGTTTTTCGATGAGCAGGGTCTTCTTTCCTGCCTTTGCCATCGTCGCTGCAGCGGTCAGCCCGGCGTTCCCGGCGCCGACGACGATGACATCATAACGTTTTGCCATAGAGTTTCCTCCTTTCCATCGCCAAGGGGTGGAAGACTATTTCAAAGACTTCGCATGTTTTTCCTGGCAGATGTTCATCGCAAAATGGATCCTTTGGTCAGCCGGCATGGTATACTACAGATATCATTCTATCACAAGGCGGAGTTTTCATGATCAAATACAAGGCGAAAAAGTTCAAAAAAGGTGTGACGATGATCTCGGACGGCATCGTCAACGAGTTCCTGATCGAGGGGAAGGACAAGGCGCTGCTCCTGGACACGGGGCTGGACTTCTATGACATCCGGGCGTTCGTGGAGACGCTGACGGACAAGGAGCTCCTCGTGGTCAACTCCCACTTCCACCCGGACCACGCGAACGGCAACTATCACTTCGACAAGGTTTATGTCGGGGAGGCGGACCTTCCCACCTTCACGACGAAGGATGTTTACTTCAAGCTGGTAGAGGACATTACCTCCGCGGTGTACGCGAAGTACCCGAAGAGTCACATGCTGGACTCCATCGTGGACGCAGTCATCATGACGAAGCCCGGAAACACGGAGTACGTCCCGCTCAAGGATGGCGATGTACTGGACCTTGGGAAGAAGAAGCTCATCGTCAAAAACTTCCCCGGCCATACGCCCGGGGAGATCACCCTGCTGGATCCGAAGGAGAAGTTCATCTACGCCGGGGACTCGTCTGACATCGACATCTGGATGTTCACGAACCCGGACTGCTCCCTGCACGAGTACGCGGAGACCGGTCGGCAGTATTACAAAGAGGTCAAGAAACTCGGATACAAGAAATACCGCGGCGCCCACATGCCGGTGACGCACAAGATCTCCTTCATGCGGGACTACGCCGACTGGCTGGACAAGCTGACGCCGGAGAAAGCTCTCCTGAAGTTCAATGTGCCCGGCGGGCGCAGCCCGCTGTGCATCGCGGTGGCTCTGAGCCCGCGGCACATCGCCTACACCTCCGTCTACTGGGCCCACCAGTGTGAATGGTGACTGCAGCAAACACAAACCCCCGACCGCAAGGCCGGGGGTTTATTGCATTCAAAATGATCATTCCGATCCGTTTTCGCTGATCTTTGCAAGCGTTTCGAAGATGCCGATTCCAAGGTCCCGCTCCCAGATCGTCAGGATGGTCGCAGGAGACGCGAGGAGCTTCTCGTCGCCCAGAAGCGAACAGAGACCGGCGAGGATGAAGCGCAGGTCGACGGTTTCCTCCGGCGATAAGCTGTCTTCCGAGCGGCCCATCTGCTGCAGCCAGTAGTCCTTCAGCAGGTCCTGGAGCAGCCGGAGCAGAAAGGCGGAGTCCCCTCTGGCGTACAGGATGAGCTTGCGGAACCGTGCCATCAGGTCCCGGTTCTGAAGGAAGAAGTCCGGCCGGAACGCGCCCGCCCGAAGAGCGATCAGCGCCGTGGCGATGAGCTCTTTGGATGCAACGTTGCGCAGCGCATGTGCGGCAAGGTCCTGCAGGTTCTCATAATAATAGTAGATGAGATTGTGGTTGACCCCCGCGGTCGAGGCAAGCGCCCGGATGGTGATGTCCTCAAAGGGCATCTGTGCCAGCAGTTCAAAGAATGCGTCCTCGATGCGTTCTTTTGCCGGC
>JAGACE010000078.1 GCA_017614275.1 Clostridia bacterium
CCGCGAAGGCTCTGGCGGCGAACGGCTGCTACTGTGTCTGCGAAGGTTCCAACATGCCCTCTACTCCGGAAGCCATCGACGTCTACTTCGCGAACAACATGCTCTACGGCCCGGCCAAGGCGGCCAACGCCGGCGGCGTCGCGGTCTCCGGTCTCGAGATGTCCCAGAACTCCATCCGCTACGGCTGGACTTTTGAGGAAGTCGATGATAAACTGAAGAACATCATGAAAGATATTTTCGCCGCTTGCGACTCCGCGTCCAAGGAATTCGGCATGGAAGGCAACTACATGGCCGGCGCCAACATCGCCGGTTTCCTGAAAGTCGCGGAGGCCATGAAGGCTCAAGGATGTGTATAAAACATGTATGAAGGACTAGTGTTCCCGGAAGGCTACGTCGCCAAACTGTCTCCGAAAGAGACACAGACGGCCGTAGAATTCACCAGAGACGCGTTCCAGAAGAACATCCGCAACGCGCTGAACCTGCGTCGTGTGACCTGCCCGCTGTTCGTCACGGCGGCCAGCGGCATCAACGATGACCTCAACGGCGTGGAGCGGAAGGTCGAGTTCGACATGAAGAACATCGACGGAACGGCCCAGGTGGTCCAGTCTCTGGCCAAGTGGAAACGCGCTGCCCTCGGACGCTACGGCTTCGAGCCGGGCGAAGGCATGTACACGAACATGTCGGCCATCCGCAGAGACGACGAATGCGATTCGCTGCACTCCATCTACGTCGACCAGTGGGACTGGGAACGCGTCATCACGGAGGACCAGCGCACGGAGGAGTATCTGAAAGATACCGTCCAGCGCATCGTCAACGCTCTGGCAGCCACGAAGGCCTTTGTGAACAACCAGTATCCGGACCTGCACCGGCTCATCGACCCCAATGTCTTTTTCATCACGGCGCAGGAACTGGAAGATCTTTATCCGGACCTGACTCCGAAGCAGCGGGAAGACCGCATCGTGGAGGAGAAGAGGACCGTCTTCATCATGCAGATCGGCGATGTGCTGAAAAGCGGCGTGAAGCATGACGGGCGGGCGCCGGACTACGACGACTGGAAACTCAACGGCGACCTGCTCCTGTGGAACGAAGTCCTGGGCTGCGCCGAGGAGATCTCCTCCATGGGCATCCGCGTGGACGCGGAGTCCCTGAAGGAGCAGCTGAAGAAGGCGGGCTGTGAAGAACGCCTGCAGTACCCCTTCCATCAGGGGATCGTGGACGGCACTCTGCCGCTGACCATCGGCGGCGGCATCGGGCAGTCCCGGGTCTGCATGTTCATGCTGGAAAAAGCCCATGTGGGCGAAGTCCAGGTCTCGATCTGGCCGGAGGAGATGCTCCGGGAGTGCGAGGCGCACGGCATCACGCTGCTGCAGTGATCATCCCAATTACAAAAGGCTTCGGAGGACCTCCTCCGGAGCCTTTTCTTTTGCTTTTGAAAGGCCGTCCGACTGGCGGTTTTTGGCCGTTTGTGCTATAATCATCTGTACAAACGGGCAAACGGTCGAACATGTCAACGGGAGGGTCCGTATGCTGGAACTGAACTCATATGTCATCTATGGCGACAACGGAGTCTGCCTGGTGGCCGACAAGCGGAAGGAGAAGTTCGCCGGCGTCATTCGGGAGTATTACATCCTGAAGCCGCAGGGGAACGAGGGCTCCACGCTGTTCGTCCCGACCGACAACGAGGAACTCCTCTCCAAAATGCGTTCCATCCTCAGCAAGAAAGAGATCCTGGACATCATCCATTCCCTCCCGGGCGATGAGATCCCCTGGGAAGAGGACAACAAAGTCCGCGGAGAATACTACGCCGAAGTCTTTGAACGGGGCGACCGCCGGGAGCTCCTGCTCCTCATCAAGGCCCTGTACACCCACAGGAACGTCCGCAAAGAGGAGGGCAAGAAACTCTGGACCATCGACGAAAACGCCATGAAACACGCGGAGAGCCTCGTCTACGAGGAATTCGCCACGGTCCTGGGCATCCAACCCGAAGAAGTGGTCGATTTCATCGGCGCGGAGATCGAGAAAGCGACAGGGAAAAATTGACATAGAAACGAACCACCCGGAGAGCGGAACCGTTCTCCGGGTTTTCAATTGACTTTTCGCTCTTCTGATACTATAGTTGTGTTGCATAGAAAGAGGTGTATGCTTTGAGCAACAACAGATTCCGTAAGTTTCTCAACGACCTGAAAGACCCGAACTCCGAAGCGTCTCAGGAGATGCAGATCGCCGGCATGACCGGCCTCACCATCACCGGAGTGGGTCTGGGCATGCTGAAATTCATGGATTATGCACAGCGCAAACAATTGAAATATTCCGACGTCCTGCGTCTGTTCCGGGAAGGGAAGATCGCGGCCTATCATTTCGATATGAGCAGCCGGGGCCTCATGTTCCAGCGGAAGGACTCCGGCACCTACGGCACCGCCGTCGTGCCGGACGCGCAGCTGTTCCTGAAGGACGTCCATGAACTGGTCAAGCGCCACAACGAAGAGCACCCGGAGGATCCCATCGCCATGGACTACTCCCGGGGCATCCCGAACTGGGTCTTCGCGGTCCTCATCGGGGCCGTGGGCAGCCTGCTGTTCCTGGACAACACCCTGTGGAACATCTCCCAGAACCAGCAGCAGGTCCAGATCCGCCAGGATCAGGGCCGTCAGCAGTTCACGAAGTCCAAGTTCTCCCTGGAGAGCCGCCGCACCGCCACCTTTGACGACGTGGCCGGGGCCGAGGAGGAGAAGGAAGAACTGCAGGAGATCGTCCAGTTCCTGAAAGATCCGGAGAAGTTTACCCGGCTCGGCGCCCGCGTTCCGAAGGGCGTCCTGATGGTCGGCCCTCCCGGCACGGGCAAGACCCTGCTGGCCAGAGCCGTCGCGGGGGAGGCGGGCGTCCCGTTCTACTCCGTCTCCGGCTCTGAATTCGTGGAGATGTACGTCGGCGTCGGCGCCGCGCGTGTCAGAGACCTGTTTGCGCAGGCCAAGGCCCATGCGCCCGCCATCGTTTTCATCGATGAGATCGACGCCCTTGCCAGAAAGCGGGCCACCGATCTCTACACCGGCAACGAGGAAC
>JAGACE010000011.1 GCA_017614275.1 Clostridia bacterium
AGAACGCCCATCGCCTTCGTCGACGCCCGCAAGGGCGACAACACCATGTTCACGGAAGTGATCTGGTGGGACGGCGTCAACAAGACCCTGCGCGCGCCCTTCACCGCGAACAGCACCCGGACGAACCTGTCCACTCTGCGGGCCACCGACCTGCTGACCTCCGACATCGACGAGGACGGCATCTACGAGATCCCCGTGGCCTACGGCGGGGTCGCTCCGACCTCGCAGGACGACCAGCGCACGCGGATCCCGCTGACGGTCTGGTCCGTCACCGGCACGGCGGAACCGGGCGCCCTGAAGCCCAACGCCTACAGCCTGGTGAACACGGACAGCCACTACATCCTCTATCTGGAGTCCGGCTACCGGGACAGCGTCGTGGCGTACCGGAACAACAAGACCGGCGTCCTGACCGTCTACGCGCTGACCGACGAGGGGAGCAGGGGAGAACCGCTGTTCAGCCTGGTCTATCAGAACGACGGGTCCAACAAACCCGCTGACAAGTACACGTTCCTGGCTTCCAAGAACGACCGCATGGTCTACGGCACTCTGACGAGCGCCGG
This sequence comes from Clostridia bacterium, assembly GCA_017614275.1. Lineage (GTDB taxonomy): Bacteria > Bacillota > Clostridia > Oscillospirales > Acutalibacteraceae > RUG420. The sequence goes on from JAGACE010000011.1 coordinate 561, forward strand.
CAAGGAAGCGGGATTCACCAATGAAGGGATCGAAGACCAAATCGTGTTTTATTAAGGAGTTTTCGCTTTGAAAAAGATCTTAGTTGCGGAAGACGAAGCCGCCATCCGCGAATTTATCGTGATCAATCTGAAACGCAGCGGCTATGAAGTGACCGAGGCGGCCGACGGGGCCGAGGCGGTCCGGCTGTACGACGAGGCCGAGGGGGCCTTCGACGTCTGTCTGCTGGACATCATGATGCCCGAGATGGACGGGATCGAGGCCTGCAAGGAACTGCGGAAACGCAGCGCCAGTCTGGGCATCATCATCCTGACGGCAAAAACCGAGGAGATGGACAAGGTCACCGGCCTGCTGGTCGGTGCGGACGACTATGTCACCAAGCCCTTCTCTCCGGCAGAGCTCATGGCCCGTGTGGACGCGCTCTACCGCCGGGTGGAGATGGTCCAGGCCGCGCCGGAGCAGCCCCAGACGACCATCACGCTGGGCGACTTCACGCTGGACAGCCGGAGCCGCACCCTGACGAAGGGCGGCAAACCCATCGAACTGACCCAGGTGGAATTCCAGATCATGGAATACTTTTTCAACAACCCCGGCGCGGCCCTGTCCCGGACGGACATCCTGCACCAGGTCTGGGGGAGCTCTTACTTCGGCGAGGAAAAGATCGTCGACGTCAACATCCGCCGTCTGCGGATGAAGGTCGAAGACGTGCCTTCCCAGCCCCAGCACCTCATGACCATCTGGGGCATCGGCTATAAATGGGTCAAATGACCACAGGAGAGACCATGAACGAAACAACGGCCAGAAAAGGCCTTCCGCTGACGGGGATCTACCGTCGGTGGTTCACCTCCGGTCCGGTCCTGATCATGACACTCCTGTTCTTCGTGTTCGTGGCAGTGTTCATCCTCGGCCGGTACTACTACCGCTCCGCGGCCGATTCCGCGGTCCGGACGATGTACTCCAACTCTGTCGAGACCTTCTTCGCGGCGGAGAGCGAGAACACGTCCTTCGAGGAGGCGGCCCGGCAGTATGTCGAGAGCTTTGAGGACAAAGACATCATGGACGTCTGGGTCATCGACCCGAACGGCCATGTCGTCGTCTCCAGTTCCGGCTTCCCCATAGCCGACCAGACCATCCCGGACTTCGAGGAAGCGATGAACAACAAGACGGGGACCGCCAACCACCACGGCAAGAACACGTTCGGCGAACCCATCTCGGCCTGTACCCACATCATGCAGAAGGGGGACACCACGATCGGCGCGGTCCGGTATGTCGTCTCCCTGAAACAGACCAACCGGCAGATCGCCCGCATCCTGCTGGCACTGCTGGTCGTGCTGCTGGCCATCGGGCTCTTCATGATCGCCTCCGGTATCGCGTTCATCGACTCCATCGTCACCCCGATCCAGCAGATCAACGAGGTCACGAAGCGGATCGCCGGGGGAGACATGTCCGCCCGGATGGAGCCCCAGGAGTACGAGGACGAGATCTCGGAACTCTCAGAGAACATCAACTTCATGGCGGACGAGCTGAGTTCCACGGACAAGATGAAGAACGACTTCATCTCCACCGTGTCCCATGAGATGAAGACTCCGCTGACGGCCATCAAGGGCTGGGCGGAGACCATCCAGGCGGTCGGAGACACCGACCCGCAGCTGACGAAGCGAGGCATGGAGGTCATCATCCAGGAGGCGTCCCGGCTGACCGGCGTCGTGGAGGATCTGCTGGACCTCTCGAAGATCGTCAACGGGCGCATGACCCTGCGCTATGAGAAGATCGACATCCTGGCGGAACTGGACGAGACCATCTATGTCTTCAAGGACCGCTCCATGCGGGAAGGCATCGAACTCATCTACAACGTCCCCCATGTGCCGGCGCCGGCGGAAGGGGATCCCAACCGCATCAACCAGGTGTTCGTCAACATCCTCGACAACGCCTTCAAATACACCGAGCAGGGCGGGAAGATCACAGTCTTCGCCGAACTGCTGCCCCCGGAGACCGAAGACGGCGACAAGTCGACCCTGCGGGTCTTCGTGGAGGACACGGGCTGCGGCATCTCCAAGGAGGAGCTGCCGAAGGTCCGCACCAAGTTCTACAAATCCAACATCTCTTCGCGCGGCAGCGGGATCGGTCTCGCCGTCGTCGATGAGATCGTCAAGATGCACGGCGGCACGATGGACATCCAGAGCGAAGTGGGCGTAGGCACCTGCGTCATCCTGTCGTTCCCGGTGGACTATGTCCCCGGCGCCGCACCCGAAACAGAAACGGAGACAAACGAAGTTGAACAAGAGTTGTCGTAAGACCAGTATCGGCGGTCAGGCCCTCATCGAAGGCATCATGATGCGCGGCCCGAAAGACGCCGCTACGGCCATCCGCCTCCCGAACGGCGAGATCGAAGTCAAACAGCACGAGGAGAAGCGCCTCCAGGACCGCTACGCCTTCGCGAAGTGGCCCCTGATCCGCGGGACCGTCGCCTTTTTCGAATCGCTGAAGTTCGGCTATCGGTACCTGGATTATTCGGCGGAAAAATCGATGGAGGACGACGGCGTCGTCTATGAAGAAGAACAGGGGAAACTCGACAAGTGGATGGAAGACCACCTGACGGAGAAGGTCATCGACGTGCTGATGATCCTCGCGGTCGTCCTCGGCGTCGGTCTGGCGGTCGTGCTCTTCGTGTGGCTGCCCGCGCTCCTCGTGGACCTCTTCGACAGCCACGTGACCCACGACTACCTGGAGACCCACAACCTGCACCCTCTGCTGGAGGGCATCCTGAAGATCGGCATCCTCATCGCCTATATGGCGGGGGTCCGGCGGATGAAGGACATCAAACGGGTGTTCCAGTACCACGGGGCCGAGCACAAGACCATCTTCTGCTATGAGAACGGTCTGCCGCTGACCATCGAGAACGTCCGGGCCCAGACCCGGTTCCATCCCCGCTGCGGGACGAGCTTCATGATCGTCATGCTGCTCATCAGTATCCTGTTTTCCACCATCCTGGTCCTCATCTGGCCCGGCATCGGCACCGTCCGCTGGCTCTGGGTCACGATCAAGATCCTCATCATCCCGCTGATCATGGGCTTCGGCTATGAATTCATCCGGTATGCCGGCCGCCACG
>JAGACE010000079.1 GCA_017614275.1 Clostridia bacterium
ATCGTATAGTTTTGGCAATAGACGCAGCCCAGCGGGCAGCCCGTGAAGAAGACGGTACCGGCGCCGTTCGTCCCGGAGAGACAGGGTTCCTCCCACAGGTGGAGAGACGCCCGGGCGATGCGCACGGTGTCCGTCTCATGACACCGGCCCCGCTGTCCCGCCGCGCGGTCCGCGCCGCAGGCGCGCGGGCAGAGCGTACACTTACTCATCGTCTTCCGCGGCTTTCACTTTCTGCGCGGCGATGGCCGCCTGCATGGCGGCGTGTTCCTCCATGAGCTCCAGCTTGAGGGACATGGGCTTCCAGGAGGCGTTCGTGGGCGTGGCCACCGCCTTCAGCGGGACCCGCAGGTCCGTCTTTCGGAGCTCCATGAGGAACGCGTCCAGCAGATCGCCCGGGAGGTCCGCCAGGTAGATCATCTCCTCCGGGAAGGTGAGCGCGTTCACGGCAAGCTTCTCCTCCGGCGTCAGTTCCTCAGCGATGGATCCGGCGCCGCGCTCCAGCAGATCGCCCAGGGTCAGGGAGAAGGCCTCGGGGCACTCCGCGGCAAGGAAGTTCGCCAGGGAGATGTCCAGCGTTTCGCAGATGGTTTTCAGGGCCTCCAGGCGCTCGTCCGCGACGTTGAAGGCGAGCACGCGGGGCTTCGGTTTTCTCGGGATGGCTTTCATATCCGGGCCTCCGTTTCATCGTTTTCCGGGCTCCATTATAACAGACTCGGTCGGTTGTATGCAATTTGTATGCGCATATTCAAAACGCAGAAACAATTCCCGCAAACGGCGCTGTTACGCACTTTTTTGAGAACCTGTTTCCGGAAGGTCCTTCTTTTGTAATGCAACAATTTACATAGCTTATTCAGAAAATGTCAAGAAAAACCTGTTATACTTTAAAGTGGATTTATCCATACTTCTGAAACAAAAATCCTGAAACGGAGTGATCAAATGAAAAAAGCAAGAAAACTCATCGCCATCCTTCTGGCGCTGGTCATGGCCCTGACTGCCATCTGTGTCTCGGCGTTCGCCGCGCAGAAGAAGCAGTATGAGTCCTACACCTTCTTCGGTGACAGCGTGACCACGGGCTTCGGCATCGCCTCGTACTATGCGGTCGCGGAAGAGGGCGGCACGGCGGAAGGCATGCGTGTCGACGGCGCCTATCCCGACCTCGTCGCCAAAGGCGTCGGCATCGATGAATCCAACGAGAACTATTACAACGAAGCCCACAGCGGCTGGCGGACCTCGGAGCTCCGCGAGACCCTGGACCCGACGTATGACAACGAAGACGGCAAGTTCGCCAAGGCGCTTTCTCAGGGAATGGCCAACGGCAAGACGCTGGCCGATCCGCAGGATCCCGCGCTTCAGGCCAAAGTCCGTGAAGAGATCGCCAAGTCTGACCTCATCACGATCGACCTCGGCTCGAACGACCTCCAGCTGCCCGTCCTCGCGGCACTGTTCAGCATCGTCTATCCTCAGGTCGCTTCTTATTTCGGCATCGAGGAATACAAGGAGTGGCAGATCGAGAAGCTCCTGAAAGAGTACGGCTCCACGAGCGAGGCGATCCTGAAACTGGCGGAGGCTGTGGCAAAGGTCCACGGCGCGGAATATGCCCTGAAGCTCATTACGGAACAGAGCGTGAAAGGTCTGTATAAGTTCACCCAGAACATTCCGGCCATCGTCAATATGATCCGGGAGATCAATCCGGACGCCGACATCTATGTCATCGGTCTCTATAACCCCATGTCCGAGGCGAACCTCTCGGACAACATCCCGCTTCCGGTCGGCAAGGCCCTCGACCCGGTCATCCTCAGCATGAACCTCTACCTGGCCACCCTGTGCCCGGCCCGCAGCCAGTACACCTATGTGGACGCGTTCAACACGGCGGTCCTGGGCACCATCTCCCTCACCGGTTTTGTCGGCGAGGACATGAACCTCGCGGGCATGGGTGAGTACACGGTCTACATCCATCCCAGTGAAGAAGGCCACCGGTACATCGCCGAGCAGGTCCTGAAAGCCATCCCGGACGAAGAGGAGCAGCCCGCGGAAGAGCCTGCGGAAGAGCCCGCGGAAGAACCCGCGGAAGAACCCGCACAGGAAGACACCTCCCTCGTCGTCAAGATCGTGGACGGAAAGCAGATCGCGGTGCGCGGCGCCGACTCCACCACGAAAGCCTCCGACTACACGGGCATCGCTCCGGAACTCAACAACCGGAGAGTCTGGTGGAGAGTCGTGAACGGTGACGTGGTCCCCGACGCCACGGGCGTGTTCAAGAATGAATACGGCTGGTGGAGAGTGGAAGACGGCATCGTGGACTTCAACGCCAACGGCATCTACAAGAACGAGTACGGCTGGTGGAAGACCACGAACGGCAAGGTCACTTTCGACGAGACCGGCATCTACAAGAACGAATACGGCTGGTGGCGCACCGTCGACTCCAAGGTCGATTTCAACGCCAACAGCATCTACAAGAACGACTACGGCTGGTGGAAGACCACCGGCGGCAAGGTCACCTTCAAGGAGACCGGCATCTTCAAGAACGAGTACGGCAAGTGGTACTGCAAGGACTCCAAAGTCGACTTCACCAAGAACGGCAAAGTCAAATACAACGGCGCCACCTACACCGTCAAGGACGGCAAGGTCGTCGGCTGACCGGCCCCAAACCCCATAAAAAAGACCTGCTCCCCGCGAG
>JAGACE010000080.1 GCA_017614275.1 Clostridia bacterium
ACGGTGGTCGTCTTGCCCGTGCCGGGGCCGCCGGTCAGGATGAGGATGCCTTTTTCTACAGCGGTGACGATGGCCTCCCGCTGTTTTCCCTCGTAACGGATGCCGGTCGACTTCTCCACCCGTTCGATGTCCTTGTCCAGGGTGGGCCGGCCCGCCGGCGGAAAGCGCACCATCATGCGGATGTGCTGCGCGCTGTCATATTCCGCGTCGAAGATATAGGGTAGGAACACGAACTCCCTGCCGTTCATCTTCACGACCCGCAGCAGGTGTTCCTCCGCCAGGTCGTCGATCGCGATGTCGATGGTGTCGTGGTTCGTGCCGAGCAGGTCCGCCGCCGGCCGCAGGAGCTTTTCCCGCGGCAGACAGGTGTGTCCGTTGTTCAGGTTGTGATTGACGACATGCAGGATGCCGGCGCGGATCCGAAAGCCCGGGTCCGGCTTCTCGTGGAAGGTCCCGGCCAGGGCGTCCACCCGCTCGAAGGACATGCCGACCTCCGGCAGGCAGAGGATGTAGGGGTTCTTCCGGATCATCTGCACGACGTCGTCGCCGAAGACCCGGAACGCGTTGATGGACTCCGCCGGGGACAGGCCCAATGTCTCCAGAGCCATCATCGTCTCCCGCACCGCGTACTGTTCGCGGAACTGTTCCGTGATCTGCTCCGCTTTCTTCTGCGAGATGCCGCGGATCTTCGCGAGTTTCTCGGGATGGTTCCCGAGCACCTCGAACGTGTCCTCCCCGAAGGCCTCGATGATCTTCACGGCCGTCGAGGGACCGATGCCCTTCACGGATCCGCTGGCCAGATATTTCAGCATCTGGGCGACCGTGCCCGGCATCCGCCGTTCGCAGAACTCCGCCCGGAACTGGCGGCCGAAGGACGAGTGGGTGTCCCAGCGGCCCGAGAGCCGCAGTTCCTCCCCGGCAGCGATCTCCGGCAGGACGCCGACGACCGTGATCAGCTCGCCGTCCTCGGTGGAGATGTCCAGCACGGTAAAACCGGTGTCTTCTCTCCGAAACACCAGTTCCTCCGCGATGCCTTCGAGCACCTCGAGTTCCATCTCCTCCACACGTCCCACCTCCTTCGTTCTCTTTATTTTACACTATTACTGGATAAGAAAAAAGGGCAAGCGCGCGCTTGCCCTCTGTTCTGTGACCTGGCGTGTAAGCCGAGTTCTGTCATCAAAAGCGACCATCTATCTAGGCCGGCCATTGCTGACCGGCTCAAGCCACCCTTCTGCGTCAACGGCCGAGCAGGCCTCGCATGTCGGTGTTGCTCCGGATAGGGTTTACATAGCCATGATGTCTCCACCATGCTGGTGCGCTCTTACCGCACCGTTCCATCCTTGGCGCGGCGCATTGCGCCGGTAGCCGGTTTATTTCTGTTGCACTTTCCCTGGGGTCGCCCCCGGCGGCCGTTAGCCGTTATCCTGCTCTGCGGAGCTCGGACTTTCCTCTCGCGCACAACGTGCGCCAGCGGCCGCTCGACCAGGTCACGCGGGTATTCTAAACAAAAGTCAAAGAAAAGTCAAACAAAGCAAAAAGAAGGTTGAATTTACATAGGAAAGTATGTAAAATCAGAGAAACGTGAAAGGGGGTCCTGTCATGCCCGACGTTTATTTCAACAAAAACCCGAAAAAGCGGTCCGGTTCGGAAGAACGGATCCACCGGGATTATCAGGATATCGACAGCGGCCGCAGAGACTACGACCGCAACGACCCGTACGACGACTACAGTCAGTACGACGACGGCGCCTATCGAAAAGCCCGGCGCCGGACGAAGAAACAGGCCCGCAAGATGAAAAAGGCCGATCGCCCAAGAAGGCGCAGCGGCTGCGGATGCGGGTCCGGACTGATGTCGGTCCTGCTGGCCGTCATCATCCTGTACCTTGCCGTATCCACCGTGCTCCTCGCCCGGATGGACTATGAGCCCGGCCTGCACAAGAGCAATTCGTACATCTCCGGCCTGAGCCTCAAGAAAAACCCGCTCATCACGAACATCCTGCTCCTCGGCGTCGACAACCGCGAGGGCGAGTCCGGCTTCCAGCGGGCGGACACCATGATGCTCATCTCCATCGACAACGTCCACCGGAACATCAAGATCACCTCGTTCCTGCGCGACAGTTACGTGGAGATCCCGGGCCACGGCATGAACAAGCTGAACGCCGCCAGCGCGATCGGCGGGCCGCAGCTGACCATCGACACCATCGAATATAACTACAAAATCAAAATCAACAAATACATGGAAGTGGACTTCACCGCCTTCACCGCCATCATCGACGCGCTCGGCGGCGTCGACGTGCCGGTCACCCCGAAAGAGGCCGCCTACCTCAACAACACCTGGTACAAATGGACTCTGACGGGCAACCGCATCACGTTCGAGTCGGGCGACGCGGTCCACATGGACGGCGAGCACGCCCTCATGTTCTCCCGGATCCGGAAACTGGACTCCGACATCCAGCGGACCCGCCGTCAGCGCCTGGTGGTCAACGCCATCCGGAAGAAGGCCGCCGAGGCCAGACCGCAGGAACTCATGAAGGCCGCCTGGGACGTCCTGCCCTACCTGCGCACGGACATGGGCGGTATCAAGATGACCAACCTCGGCATCGGCGCCCTGCTGCTATACCACAACTATGAAGTCCTGCAGACGACCGCGCCCCGCGGCGACACCTGGACCGACCGCAGCCTGCCCTCCATCGGCTCCGTCGTCTATTTCGACGTGGATGAGAACGCCAACATCCTGAAAAACTTCATCTACCGCGACGTCTACGACGAGAACTACGTGTCGAAGGGCTTCTGAAGCCCCGTCCGGCCTTTACATCCTTATCGGAATTTGATAGTATTGGTTTGTTGACGAACAACGAAAAAACACCTTCCGGGAGAGTGATAGATATGAAGAAAAAATCGGTGTCCGGCGGCTGGAAAGCCCTTGTGCTCATCCTGCTCATCCTGTCGGAACTGGTCCTGTGCGCCGGCATCCTGGCCAACATCCAGACGGTCGCGGAATTCCTGTCCGCCCACGGTCTGGCCGCGGTCATCACGTTCCTGCATCGGACCCTCTTCTTCCTCATCGAGATCGGCGCCGCCGTCGTGCTCATCATCGACACGATGATCGTCGGCATCACGAAAGCCACCCGGAAGTTCCCGTCCCTCATGACGGTCCTGGCTTTCATCTACAACGATCTCGCGGTCATCGCCACCGTCTTCGGACTGTACATGTTCGGCCAGCCCCGCAGCTGGTTCCCCTATCCGCTGGCCTTCCTCATCCCGGCCATCACGTTCCTGCTGGCCCTCATCTGTCTCATCGA
>JAGACE010000081.1 GCA_017614275.1 Clostridia bacterium
CGCCGAGGAGCTGGAAGGCTTCGCGGACGTCCTGGAGGCCGTCCCGGCGGAGGAACTGGAGAAACATGTCCGTTCCCTGGTCCGCAAGACCTTCAAGGAGCACTCCCGCATCATCTTCAACGGCAACAACTACACGGAAGAGTGGGTCGCCGAAGCGGAGCGCAGAGGCCTTGAAAACCTGCGCACGAGCGCCGACGCCTTCCCGGCCTACATCCGGGAGAAGAACCTGGCGCTGGTCGAAAAGCACAAGATCTACACCCGCGAGGAACTGACCTCCCGGTACGAGATCTCCATGGAGACCTACTGCAAGACTCTCCACATCGAGGCGCTGACCATGGCCGACATGGTGAAGAAGAGCATCTATCCGTCCGTGCTCAGCTATATGTCCGAAGTGGCGGGATCCATCGCCTGCAAGGACTCTCTCGGCATCAGCGTGCCCCATGAGAGCGAGTCGGAACTGCTGGTCAGCCTCTCGAGCCTGGCCGACAGCCTGATGAAGAAATGCAAGGTGCTGGAGTCCGCGCTGGCGAACGCCGAGAAGAGCGAGGACATCCGCATCGAGGCCAACTATTACCGGGATCACGTGTTCCCGGCCATGCAGGAGATGCGGGCCGTGGCGGACGAGCTGGAGACCATCACCGCGAAGGAACACTGGCCGTTCCCGACCTATACGGACCTTCTGTACAGCGTCAACTGACGCGGGACAATAATCGCAAAGAACTCGGGGCGCCGCCTTGAATCCTCCTTGCAACTTCGGTATAATAAAAGCAGAAAAATAAAACGAGTGGAGGATACTCATCATGATATCTCTGATCATCGGCAACAAAGGCTCCGGAAAGACCAAACACCTCATCGAAGAGGTCAACAAGGCCCTCGCCGCGTCCAACGGACACGTCATCTGTGTGGAAAAGATGATGAAGCTCACCTACGAGATCAAACCGCAGGTCCGGCTCATCAACACAGACGAGTTCCTGGTCTCGGGCTTCGATATGTACTATGGTTTCCTGGCCGGTCTCTGCTCCAGAGACGCCGACATCACCGACATCCTTTGCGACGGCACGCTCCGGATCGGCGGACGGGACCCGGAAGACCTGGCGGACTTCCTGGAAAAAGTCGAAAAACTGTCCCAGATCACCGGCGTGAAATTCACCTTCACCATTTCCGAGGACGAGTCCGACGTACCGGATCGAGTCTTTGAGTTCTGCGAGAAGATCTGACCCCCTGAAACAGGACCGGCGGAGAGAAGCGAAAACGGCTTTTCTCCGCCGGTTTTTTGGTTGACAAACCGGGGGTCAGCCCGTATAATACTAAACGCATGTTTGACTGTGGCGCGAAGCGCGGCAAAGGAGCGGTCCCAATGTTCAAAGTGGAACTCGACGCACTCTTCAACCGAGTCGGGGAGAGTCTCTCTCTGGATCGGGACATCGACTTCTCCGAGCTGGCCGGCGGCGAGAACCCGCTGTTCCCGGAACCGGTCCGTCTGACCGGGACCATTCGGAACACCGCCGGAGTCGTCTACAGCGACGCGATCCTGGAGGCCGACCTCCACACGGTCTGCGACCGCTGTGCATGCGAAGTGGTACAGCACCTCTCCGTTCCCATGGTGCACACGTTCGTCACCGAAGTCGAGAACGAGGAGACCGATGATTTCATCATCCTTCCCGACATGGTCCTGGACGTCGACGCCCTGGCCGGGGAAGACCTGGTGCTGGACCTTCCGTCGAAGGTCCTCTGCAAGGAGGACTGCAAGGGGTTGTGTCCCACCTGCGGGAAGAACCTCAACGACGGCCCCTGCGACTGCAAGGAGCCTGTGGACCCTAGGCTCGCAGCTCTTTTAGATTTACTATGATGAGGAGGTTAGCGTAACATGGCAGTACCTGCAAGAAAGACTTCCAAAGCCAGAAGAGACAAGAGACGCTCCAACGTCTGGAAGATGGACGCTCCTGAACTCGTCCGTTGCCCGCAGTGCGGCGAATACAAGAGACCGCACAGAGTTTGCCTCGAGTGCGGATATTACAACGGCAGACAGGTCATCAACAAGGACTGACAGCAGATCTGTCGGTCGGATCCTGACGAATCACAAGGTGGAGAAGTCGAGCCTTCCCCGCCTTTTCGTCGTTTCTGAGAAGAAAAACGGAGGTGTGTGTACGTGTCCAAACCGGTCATCGCGATCGTCGGGCGACCGAATGTCGGCAAGTCCACGCTGTTCAACAAACTCATAGGCCAGCGGCTCTCCATCGTCGACGATACCCCGGGTGTCACCCGGGACCGCATCTACGGGGACTGCGAGTGGCTGGGGCACACCATGCTGCTGGTGGACACCGGCGGCATCGAGCCCTATTCCGACGACATCATCCTCACCCAGATGCGCCGTCAGGCCCAGCTGGCGATCGACAGCGCCGAGGTCATCATCCTCGTCACCGATGTCCGGGACGGGGTCGTCGCCACGGACCTGGAAGTGGCCTCCATGCTGCAGAAGAGCGGAAAACCCGTCGTCCTCTGCGTCAACAAATGCGACTCGGTGGGGGATCTCCCGCCGGATTTCTATGAATTCTACAACTTAGGCCTCGGAGACCCGATCGCGGTCTCGTCCGTCCACGGACGGGGCACGGGGGATCTGCTGGACGAAGTCCTGCAGCACCTGCCCGCCGACGCCGGGACCGAAGAGGACGACTTCGTCATCAAGGTCGCGGTCATCGGCAAGCCCAACGTCGGCAAATCGTCCCTCATCAACGCCCTGTGCGGGGAGGAGCGGACCATCGTCTCCAGCATCGCCGGCACCACCCGGGACGCCACCGACACCCTCGTGGAAAACGAGAACGGCGCCTTCCTGTTCATCGACACGGCCGGCCTGCGCCGGAAATCCCGCGTGGATGAGCGCATCGAGAAGTACAGCGTCATCCGGGCCAAAATGGCCATCGAACGGGCCGACGTCTGCGTCATCATGATCGACGCGCTGGAGGGCTTTACCGAACAGGACAGCAAGGTGGCTGGCCTCGCCCACGAGGCGGGCAAAGCCTGCATCATCGCGGTCAACAAATGGGACGCCTATGAAAAAGACGGCAAGACCATGCAGACCTATCGCAAAAAGCTGGAACACGACTTCTCCTTCATGTCCTACGCGCCCATCATCTTCATCTCCGCGAAGACCGGGCAGCGGCTGGACAACCTGTACGAACTCATCACGTTCGTCAACGACCAGAACAGCATGCGGATCTCCACGGGCAAGCTCAACGACGTGCTGGCCATGGCCACCGCGCGCGTGCAGCCCCCGACCGACAAGGGCCGCCGCCTGAAGATCTACTACATGACGCAGGCCTCCACACGGCCGCCGACCTTCGTGTGCTTCGTCAATCGCAAAGACCTGTTCCACTACAGCTACCAGCGGTATATCGACAATCAGATCCGCGAGGTCTTCGGCCTCGACGGCACTCCCACCCGGTACATCATCCGGGAACGGGATCAGAAGGGCAGGAACAGCACGAAATAAGTGCCGGGCCCCGACACAGCACAGACACAGGAGTTTTGACATGGAAATGCAAATGGATTTCATCCGGCAGCTCCCGACGCCGGCCGAGCTCAAGGAAGAGTTCCCGGTGAGCGAGCGCGTCACCGCGATCAAAGAGGAGCGCGACGCGGAACTGGCGGATATCTTCGAGGGCAGGAGCGATAAGCTCTGTCTGCTCATCGGACCCTGCTCTGCCGACCGGGAGGATGCCGTCCTCGAATACATGGTCCGGCTCGCCGGGCTCTACGAGAAGGTGAAGGACAAGGTCTTCATCGTCCCGCGCGTCTATACGAACAAGCCCCGGACCGTCGGTCTGGGGTACAAGGGCATGCTGCACCAGCCCGACCCGGAAAAAGGGGAGGACATGCTGGAAGGGATCATCGCGATCCGCCAGCTGCATGCCGACATCGCCAACGAGACCGGCTTCACCTGCGCCGACGAGATGCTCTATCCCGCGAACCACCGCTATCTGTCGGACCTCCTGTCCTATGTGGCGATCGGCGCGCGGTCCTCAGAGGACCAGGAGCACCGGATCGTCGCCTCCGGCATCGGCGTGCCCTGCGGGCTCAAAAACCCCACCAGCGGCGATCTGTCCGTCATGATCAACTCCATCGTGGCGGCGCAGAACAGGCACAAATTCCTGTACCGGGGCTGGGAGGTCCAGAGCCAGGGCAATCCCCACGCCCACGCCATCCTGCGGGGCAGGGTGGACAAGTTCGGCCACAACCATCCGAACTACTATTACGAAGATCTGCTGACGGTCGGCCGGCTCTACGAGGAGTCCGGGGCGGTCAACCCCGCCATCATCGTGGACACCAACCACGCGAATTCCGGCAAGCAGTACAACGAACAGATCCGCATCGCCAAGGACGTCCTCCACAGCGCCCGCTACGACAGCGCCGTCCGGGACCTGGTCAAAGGGTTCATGGTCGAGAGCTATCTGGTGGACGGCAGCCAGCCGGTCGGCGGCGGGGTCTACGGACAGTCCATCACGGACCCCTGCCTCGGCTGGGAGAAGACGGAACGCCTGGTCCTGGATCTGGCGGAACAGTGGTGAATCGACAACGCTCCGGAGGTACGATATGACAGTCAGAGAAGGCAAGGAACGCGCCCAGGATCTCTATCGGGAAATGATGGGCGAGGAATGGGTCGAGAAGAACGCCCGCACCATCTTCGATTCGCTCCGCAAGGCGGACAACGACCCGGACATGTATGTCTATGTCATCTATCAGTCCCTGTACGACGGCAGCTCGCCCATGAAGGATCTCTTCGTGCGGCTGCGCAGTCTGCAGGAGGTCCCGGAGGACGCGGAACACAAGACCACGTTCGTCCTGGACCTGAGAAACGACCGGGTCGAGGTCGCGGAAAACTATTGACAAAAAAGCACCGGATTTCCGGTGCTTTTTTTACGCGCGCGACAGTTTACTTTTTACAGTAATCTAGTATAATAGATAAAACACGAATTGTGAGGTACGTTATGAAGTTCTCCATGAGGGACCTTCTGGTCCGCGCTGACAATCTCATTACGGACGACTTTCTTTCCGGCGGCCCCCGTGCCTCCGAAGTAAATGGCTATTCCTTGTTTCCCGGTTTTTTTGATGTGCATGTGCATTTCAGAGAGCCGGGCTTTTCTTATAAAGAGACCATCCTGACCGGCAGTCAGGCGGCCGCCCACGGCGGGTTCACCGGGGTGGCGACCATGCCGAACCTCGACCCGGTGCCGGACAGTCTGGAGCACCTGAAGGTGGAGCAGGACATCATCGACCGGGACGCGGTCATCGACGTGTTCCCGTACGCCTCCCTGACGGTCGGGGAACAGGGCGAGGAGATCGTGCCCATCGAGGAACTGGCGCCCTACGTGTTCGCCTTCTCCGACGACGGCAAAGGCATCCAGACGGCCGACATGATGCTCCGCCTGATGGAACGGGCCGCCGCGGTCGACAAGATTGTCTGTGCCCACTGCGAGATCGACAAGTACTCCAACAAAGGATACATCCACGCCGGCAACTACGCCCGGCTCCACGGCCACCGCGGCCAGGACCCCGAGAGCGAGATCGCGGAGATCCGCCGGGACATCATCCTCGCGGAACAGACCGGCTGCCGGTACCACGTGTGCCACTGCTCCGTCAAGGAGGGCCTCGATCTGGTGCGGAAGGCCAAAGAGCGCGGGGTGGACATCTCCTGCGAGACCGGGCCTCACTATCTGGCGCTCGATGACAGCGAGCTCATGGAGCAGGGACGGTTCAAGATGAACCCGCCGCTGCGGTCCGCCGAGGACCGGGAGGCGCTCATCCGCGGCCTGCAGGACGGCACCATCGACATGATCGCCACCGACCACGCGCCCCACTCCTTCGAGGAGAAGGACAGGGGGCTCGCGAACAGCGCCTTCGGGATCGTGGGTCTGGAGACCTCCTTTCCGATCTGCTACACCACCCTCGTGCGCACCGGCCGCATCACGCTGGACCGGCTCATCGAGATGATGGCGGTCAACCCCAGGGTCCGCTTCGGCGCGCCCCTGCGCAAGAACGATTTCACGGTCTTCGACTTAAACGACAAATACATCGTCCATCCGGAGGAGTTCCTCTCCAAGGGCCGGGCCACCCCGTTCGAGAACTGGGAAGTCTACGGCCGCTGTCTGCTGACGGTACACGACGGAGAGATCGTCTGGAAGGCCGAAGATGTGGAGGTCACAGAATGATCCAGGACACCTTTACCGTCCGCGAGAACACCGCGCTCACCGACACCGTCTGGAAAATGGTGCTGGCGGGCCCGGTCCGGGGCGCGTTCACCGCTCCGGGGCAGTTCGCGGACCTGCGGCTGCCGGGCTTCTATCTCCGCCGGCCCATCTCGGTCTGCGACCGGACCGACGACACCATGACGCTGGTCTACAAAGTCGTGGGCCGGGGCACAGAGGCCATGACCGCTCTCGAAACGGGCGCGGAACTCGATGTGCTCGCCGGCCTCGGCAACGGGTTCGACCCGTCCCTCGCGGGAGAGCGGCCCCTGCTGATCGGCGGAGGCGTGGGCATCCCGCCGCTGTACGGGCTCTGCAAAGCGCTGCTGGAGCAGGGTGCGGTGCCGACCGTCATCCTGGGCTTCAACACGAGCGACGAACAGTTCCTGGTCCGGGACTTCGAAGAACTGCTGCGCGGCACCGGCGGGACCGTCCTGGTCACCACGGTGGACGGCAGCGCGGGGCAGAAGGGCTTCGTGACCGACGCCATGCAGGGCCTCGACTACACGTTCTTCTACACCTGCGGACCGATGCCGATGTTCAAGGCGATCGAAGCGGTCGCCGCCACCTCCGGGCAGTACAGCTTCGAGGAGCGGATGGGCTGCGGCTTCGGCGCCTGCATGGGCTGTTCGATGGAAACGAAAGACGGACCCAAACGGGTCTGCAAGGAAGGTCCGGTGTTCCGGAGGGAGGAGATCCTGTGGTGAAGACGAACGTCAATCTCTCCGGTCTGGAACTGGACAACCCGGTCATCCCGGCCAGCGGGACCTTCGGGTTCGGCTACGAGTTCGCGGACCTCTACGACATCAACTGCCTCGGCAGCATCGCGCTGAAGGGCACCACCCGGGACGCCCGGTTCGGGAACCCGACCCCGCGCATCGCCGAGTGCACCGACGGCCTCATCAATTCGGTGGGCCTGCAGAACCCGGGCGTGGACCGCGTCATCGCGGAGGAACTCCCGAAGCTGGCGAAGGTCTTCCAAAAACCAGCCATCGCCAATGTCTCCGGTTTCTCGGTGGAGGACTACGCGGTCGTCTGCGAGAAACTCGACAGAGAAGAACAGATCGGGCTGCTGGAAGTCAACATCAGCTGTCCGAACGTCCATAACGGCGGCATGTCCTTCAGGACCGACCCGAAGAGCGCCGCGGAGGTCACTGCCGCTGTGAAGGCCGTGACGTCCAAACCGGTCTACATGAAACTGAGTCCGAACGTCACGGACATCGCGGAGATCGCCTGCGCCTGCAAAGAGGCCGGCGCCGACGGCATCAGCCTCATCAACACGCTGATGGGCATGCGGATCTCCCTGAACACCAGACAGCCGGTCATCGCCAACAAAATGGGCGGCTTTTCCGGACCGGCCATCTTCCCGGTGGCAGTGCGGATGGTCTGGCAGGTCTATGAGGCG
>JAGACE010000082.1 GCA_017614275.1 Clostridia bacterium
GAACTATGTGGCGGAGGCCGAGGACAAGGAGTACGGTTCGGAAGGCCCGCAGCGGCGGGAAGAGAGACGGTATTATAACCGGGTCGAGTCCTGCCGTCTGGAGGAGTTCGACGAGGTATCGGAGATGGCTTCGGCTGCCCCGACCTTCGGCGCAGTCCCGCCCGGGGACTCCCTGGAGAACATGATCCGGGACATGGACGCGACGTTTTCGGATACTTTGATCGAATTGATCGACGCCACGGGGGAGAAGCGTTCCGATGTGTACAAACGGGCGCAGATCTCCAAACAGCATTTTTCGAAGATCAACAGCGACCCGGATTACAACCCTTTGAAACCGACAGTCATCGCCTTCGCCATGGCGTTGCGCCTGAGCGTGGACGAGACCGAAGCGCTGTTGGAAAAGGCCGGTTATTCCCTGTCCAACAGCATTCTGTTCGATGTCATCGTCATGTACTTTCTCGAGCAGAAGAACTACGACATCTTCGAACTGAATGAAGTGCTGGAACTCTACGATCAGCAGCCGGTCGGCAATTCCGCCGCATGACCGCAAACAGTACATCGCCCAAAGGAGGACGCTGCCATGAAACTTGACCGCAAATCGAAAAAAATGATCGACGACCTCTACAGGGGTCGGAAGCATATTGAACTGACGGTCGGCATCCTGAAGGACGGGAAGACCGAAGTCGTGCACTGGGGCCCGGACCACAAAGTGGTGGAGGGCGAGGAACCGGTGTATGCGGTCGGCTCCATCTGCAAACCGGTCACGGCCACGTGGCTCGCGAAGTATCTGGCAGAGGGGAAACTGGACCTGGAGACGCCCATCTCCGCATACATCCCGGGGCTCCCGGACCGGTACTATCCCGATCTGGAGCGCCTGGCCACCCACACCTCCGGGTTCGGCACGGAACCGTACACGCTTTGGACGACGCTCCCGTTCCTCCTCCATCAGAACGAAGAGGGCGGGCTGTTCCACACGAACCCCTTCCGCGGATATCCGAACGAGGAGGAGATGCTGCAGGTCGTGAAGGACGCGAAGCTCAAAGACAAGGTGTACAAGTTCAAATACTCGAACATCGGCATGAGTCTCCTCGGGTACATCGTGGGGCAGATCTCCGGCGACGGGTTCTGGGACGGCATCACGAAGTACATGCAGGAGGAACTGGGCCTGAAGAACACGTTCCTCGGGAACATCGACATGCTGGGCTATGACAAGAAGGACAACCCCTGCCGGAACTGGCAGTGGGAGAAGGAAGATGTGATCGCCCCGGCAGGCGCGCTGAATTCCACGGCGAGCGACATGCTGAAGTTCGCGCAGATGAACCTGGACGGCTCGCTGCCCTATGCGGCGGTCTGCCATGAAAAGCACGGAGAGATCGACAAGAAATCCGACAGCGGCCTTGCCTGGCGTCTGGACAGGAAGGACCCCATCAGCTGGCACACCGGCTCCGCCGGTCCCTTCAGCGCCTGGCTCGGCTTGAACCGGGAGACCGGAAATGCGGTCTTCGTCGCCGTGAACTACGGCCTTGTCCCGGCAGAGGACATCGGTTTCTCCATCCTGAGGAACCTCAAATGAAACCACTGACCAAAACCAACGTCATGCGGGTGCTGGAACAGAAGAAAGTCCCGTATACGGCGCACGCCTACGCGCCGGAGGACATGGACCCGTCCGAGGTCGCGGCGCTGTCCGGCGAGGAGATCGCCCGGCGGCTCGGCGAGCCCGTGGAGCGGGTGTTCAAGACGCTCGTCACCCGCGGGAAGACCGGGCAGTACTACGTGTTCGTGGTCCCGGTGGCCGAAGAGCTGGACCTGAAGAAGGCAGCCAAGGCCTGCGGCGAGAAGGCCGTGGCGATGATCCCGCAAAAGGAACTGCTGCCGCTGACCGGCTACGTCCACGGCGGCTGTTCTCCGGTGGGCATGAAAAAACAGTTCCCGACCTTCGTCCACGAGACGGCGGCCGGGTTTGAGACGTTCTATGTGTCCGCCGGAAAAGTCGGCGTGCAGATCGAACTGGACGCAAACGACCTGGGCAAGGTCATTCGCTTACAGTTTGCCGACGTCGTGTGTTAGAATAACAAGTGGAGAGTCAAGCGAAACGGGGAAAGGATCCTGATTATGAGCAAATCACTTGTGGCGTGGTTCAGCGCCGAAAGCGGAAGAACGACCGCCCTGGCGGAGACGCTCGCGTCCCTGACCGGCGCGGACAAGTTTGAGATCGTCCCGGAGAAACCCTATTCGAAGGCAGACCTGAACTGGCGCAACCCGATGTCCCGCTGCAACCGGGAACAGGTCGGGAAGAAGGACGTGCCCATCGCCGGCAAAGTACCTGACATGGCGGACTATGACGTCCTGTACCTCGGGTTCCCGATCTGGTACTACAACGCGCCCATGGTCATCAAGACCTTCGTGAAAGACTATGACCTGTCCGACAAAAAACTCGTCCTGTTCGCCACCTCCGGCGGTTCGGACATCGGCGCCACCGCCGAAAAACTCCAGCCCTACCTGTCGGCCGGCGCCGTCATCGTCGGCGGCCGTGTCTTCTCCGCGGACGCCTCGGCAGACACCTTAAAGGCCTGGCTGGACAGCCTTGCATTATGATCATTCGAACGACCACGTTGGGCGACCTGCCCGCGGTCATGGACCTGTACCGTGAGGCGCAGGCGCGCATGATGGCTGCCGGCAACCCGCAGTGGCCGGCCGGCTGGCCGTCGGAAGAGAAGATCCGAGAGGATATCCGCCGCGGGAACAGCTATGTTCTGGAAGCGGAGTCTGACGAACTCGGAACCGGCGAAGGGCCGTCCCTTGTCGGCGTCTTCGCCTTCGTCCTCGGCGACGAACCGACCTACGCGGTCATCGAAGACGGTGCCTGGCCGAACGACGAACCCTACGGCACGCTGCACCGTGTGGCGTCGAACGGCAAAGCCCGCGGCGTCATGCAGGCGGCGCTGGAGTTCTGCGAACGGCTCTGCCCGAACGTCCGGGTGGACACCCACGAGACCAATTCCGCTATGCAGCACATCCTGGAGAAAAACGGTTACCAATACTGCGGCCGCATCTACGTCGAAGACGGGACCCCGCGCCGCGCTTATCAAAAGGGAGGAATAACATGAAGATCGCGATTTTGAACGGAAGCCCGCGGAAAGAAAATACCTATGCCCTGTGCGAAGCCTTCGCGGAAGGCGCGAAAGAAGCCGGCCACGAGGTGGAGATCCTTCACGTCGGTAAGATGAAGATCGGCGGCTGCCTCGGCTGCGAATACTGTCACACAAAGGGGAACGGCGCCTGCGTTCAGAAGGATGACTTCGAGCAGGTCCTGGAAGCATACAAGACCGCTGACATGGTCGTCTTTGCCTCCTCCGTCTACTACTTCGATGTGACGGCCCAGCTCAGCGCGGCCATCCAGAGAGTGTACTGCATCGGCAAGCCGGTCGCCAAACAGGCGGCCCTGTTGCTGAGCTCCATGTCCCCGAATGTATACGACGGAGCCATCGCCACGTACAAGAGCATCCTGGGCTTCACGGGCATCGAGGACAAAGGCGTCTACACCGCGTTCGGGGATGAAAACAAGAGCGAAGCCAAACTGGCGGAAGTCAAAGCCTTTGCCGCAGCACTGTAAATGGAATTGAAAAAGACCGGCTCGGTTGAGCCGGTCTTTTGTTGTGTTGGGCAGATAATAAATCAATGTCGCAGAGCGCTTCGGGGTTGACAACGGGCCCCTAGCGGCATGGCGTACGCCTGCCGGGGCCGGCCACGCAAAAAGCAAAAGGGGCAGGCCGCCGAACAGGCTGCCACACCGCCTTCCCGTTGTAAACCCGCTTAGCACGCCTGAGATCCTGAGGCAGAAGCAAACGTATTCTTTCAAATCAGCATTTGGGTTTGCCTTATTTCGCCGCGGAGTCGAGTTCTGCCTTCAAAAAGGCAAACCCATTTTGCAAAAACGGTAAATACGTTTGCTTTTCTTAGGTCGATGAACTCTTGTCATTCAAA
>JAGACE010000083.1 GCA_017614275.1 Clostridia bacterium
ATCCAGCAGGACGGTCTGTTTGGACAGTTCGACGGAGTTACCGTTCTTTTCATCGCCCGTGGCGAGGAAGAGCAGGTTCTCCGTGACGAAACGGAAGATGGCGAAGATGAGTTCGTGGTGCATCTTCAGCGCGTTGCCGCGAAGGCCGAGGATCAGTTTGTCCGCGAACGCGTGCGCGTTGAAGTAGGAAACCATCCACCGATAGTGGAACAACTGGTTCATCGCCGGGATGAGGTCGTTGCCGAACGTGGTGAGCATCATGCCCCACAGTCTCGCCCACTCGTAGAAGTCGATGGCGGTGGACTCGATGCCGCGCCATTCGCGGCGGACCATGGCCATCTGGCCTTTGCGGTACAGTTTGCCGAGCTGCTTCTCACCGTTGATGAGGATGTCTTTGCGCTCTGCCCAGGACATGTCCGCCAGTGCTTTGGCTTCCATAGTCGCCCGGTTGGAGAACGCTTCCCAGTCGGCCTTGCGGTTCGGCACGACCTGGGACCAGTCGGCTTCCTTCATCATGGCGGCGATGATGCCGCCGATCTCTTTGATATTCTCTTTCTGGAAGCCCCAGTCGATCTGATCCTTCGCCTTGAAGAATTTCGGGTTCGGGAACTTCACTTTTTCCTGTTTACTCATGTTCAGGCCCCCTCCTTCTCAGTCTGGATCCGCTTGATCTCGAGCGCTTCCACGAACGCCTGGAACCGGGTACGGAGCTGACCGGAGTTCCTGGAGCGGTAGGGACGGTCGATCGACAGGGTCGGCCAGCCGTATTCCTCGGTGAGGATGTGGCTCGCCAGAGGCCGCTCGAATGCCCAGAAATCGCAGAATTTCATCTGCTCGTAAATGATGCCGTCGGCGCCGAATTCCTTCGCCAGTTCGTCGGCTCTGTCGCGGCGCTGCTGGATCTTCTCTTCGCTCATGTAGCGGGCGCACAGAGAGGTCTCCATGTAATGGCGGCAGATCTGATAGACCAGATCTTCGTCGTCGTTGAGTTCGATGCGCTCACGGCCGGGGAACGTCCCGTAGCAGTAACGGTCGGCCACGACGAACGCTCCGCACTGTTCGATCAGCTGGATGAGCTCCGGATCGTCGATCTCAGAACCGACGACTGCCACGCGGGCACGATACCAGGGCTTCGGGTCCAGTTTCCGTTTTTTGACCTCTGCCAGCGTCTCTTTCAGATACGGCAGGATGAGAGCGGTCGGGCAGACATAGGACACCCATGTGCAGACGGCGTACTCATAGCCGGTGATCGGCGGGTTCTCGAGTTTGCGCATCTCGCTGAGTTCCGTGATCACGTCGCACAGTTCGTTGTGCTCCTTGACCGCGGCACGGATAGCGTCGTCCGACGTATCGACTCCGTAGACGTTCTTGAACTCGTCCAGAAGACGGAGCCGGACCTGGATGGCCATGTGTTCGACACTGTAGTCTTCCACTTTGTAGGGCACGTCCAGATGGGTGCAGAAGAACTTCTCCTTGGTGTTGCAGTTCAGCACCTCGATGTGTTCGGCAGCACGGTTCATGGCCGAGCAGGCGTCGACTTCCGCCAGGACGTCCAGATACTCGTAGCCGCCTTCGATCGCTCTTTCCAGCAGGCTGCGGGCGAACTCGCAGGTGTAGTTCGACATGTAGTAAGTCGCGATGTCGATCGACCCCGTGTTCGGTGCGCGCAGACGTGTGGAGAAGCAATTTCCGACGTTCAGAAGTACTTCAGGCATATAGTAGCAGGTATAGCCGATCGCCAGCTGACCATCTGCCTGGGCCTGCTTGATCAGTTCGTTGTCCTGATTCTGAAGCAGCTCCTCAAAGTACATCAGATGTTTTAGATCCTTCATTGACACACCTCTCTTTATCCTTTTTCAAAATAATACCCAGAATGACACAATAATATGCCGTTCATATCTACTATAAGATTTATATGTGAACTATTTAAGTACAAACAGGCCGAAAATGTTCATTATTACCAAAAGTTTATAGAGGCGCACTATTTTTTTGTAAAATAGGACGCTTGGCCAGTCCCTCTTTTACGTTTGTCAATTATTTTGAGGCAAAAAAAGAACTGACTG
The DNA here is from genome assembly GCA_017614275.1 of Clostridia bacterium. GTDB lineage: Bacteria > Bacillota > Clostridia > Oscillospirales > Acutalibacteraceae > RUG420. The sequence goes on from JAGACE010000083.1 coordinate 2,064, forward strand.
CAGTCCAACTAATTTGCATTTGAGTGGACTGCAGTCAATCGTTATCGGATATCATATTGGGTGACCGTCATCCGTACCGCGCCTTCCGCCAGGAAGGAGATCCGGTCGCAGGACAGGTCCGTTTCCAGGGTCGTGCTCATCGCCTTTTCCCCGTCACCCACAAAGACTTCCAGGCTGAAGCGGTCCAGGATGAGCCGCAGTTTGAGCCTGCCCCGGTCATGGCGGATGAACGCCTTGCGCTGATGGATGATGGCCCGGCGGGAGCCGGAATACATCCGGTCCAGCTTCAGCGTGGATTCCTTCAGACGGAACCGGACCTCCGTATAGAATTCGTCGTCCCGTGCCAGATGCAGGGCGAAGCGCTCGTACAGCCGGTCCGGGTCGGCCGCCTCGAGTTCCACCGTCAGGTCGATGGTCCGACCGCCGATGCCGGGCAGTTCGATCTCCCCGTCCTCCAGCACCACGCCCTCGTGCCGGACCTCATTGGTCCGCAGGGCCTCCAGTTCCCGGACAGGGTTCTGGTACAGGATACCGTCCTTCAGGGACAGCTCGCGCGGGATGCTCATCTGTCCGAACCAGGGGATGGATTCCGTGTGCAGATTGCAGGTGTCCCAGTTCTGCATCCATCCGATCATGATCCGCCGGCCGTCCGGCGCAAGGACCGTCTGGGGCGCGTAGAAGTCGATGCCGTAATCCACGGTGTGATCCGCTTCCTCGACAAAGGTCTCCGTGGCCTCGTCATAGGTCCCGGTCAGATAGAACGTGCCGTTGCCGTTCTGATATTCCAGCCCCTTCGGCAGCATATCCTGAGAGCTGCCGAGCAGGACATATTTCCCGTCCAGTTCGAAGAAGTCCGGGCACTCCCACATCCGGCCGAGCCGATAATGGTTCTCCGCGAAGGGCTTGACATACTCCCAGTGCAGGCCGTCGTCCGAGCGGTACAGGAGCATCTGTCCGCCGTGGCCCTCCCGGTCGTTGGCGATGAGTGCCCGCATGCTCCCGTCCGGCATGCGCCAGGGCTTCGGGTCCCGGAACGCGAACCGGCTTCCGCCGGGCGGAAG
>JAGACE010000084.1 GCA_017614275.1 Clostridia bacterium
GATGGGGGCCACGGCGTCGAAGAAGGACAGGGAGGTCTTCCCCTCCGTGTTCTTTTTGCTCTTCTGGCGCTTCGGGTCGTCGGGTTCCTGCGGTCCGAGGTCCTCTTCGCACAGACGAAGGATGTCCGCCGCCAGGGCGTCGGAGGCCAGGGGCCCTGCCGCGATGACCACGACGTCCGCGTCTTTTCCAGGCACAGGGACAGTGATGACTTCTTCGCGATGGACATGGATGCGGTCCATCGCCTCCACCCGCTCCGTGACCAGTTTCGAGAACGCCTCCCGGTCCACGGACAGTGAGCCGCCCGCCGGGACGCGGGTCTCATAGGCCGCCTCCACACAGACGGAGCCGAAGCGGCGCATCTCCTGCTTCAGGAGGCCGGCGGCCGAAGCCGTCCGTTCCGCCTTGAAGGAGTTCGAGCAGACCAGTTCCGCAAAGCCGTCCGTCTTGTGGGCCGGCGTGTTTTTCACGGGGCGCATCTCAAAGAGGTGCACCTCAGCGCCGGCACGGGCCAGCTGCACGGCAGCTTCCGCTCCGGCAAAGCCGGCGCCGACGACGATGGCGGTTTTGGTCATAGTACTCTCCTGTAGGTGCTCAAAGACAAAAGCTCCGTCCCGGCACCTGCCATCCCGAACCGCGCGCCCCGCAGCGTTCCGCTGCACCGGGCTTCCCCCAGGCACCGATCCGGACTTTTGCTCTTTTCGCTTTACTTTTCTGCTTTCTTTTTGCGCTGGATCTTCGCTTCGTAGCCGCAGCCGTCTTTGAGACAGACGAGGCTGCCGCGGTGCTTGAACAGGGACGAGCCGCAGTTCGGGCACTTGTCGTTCGCGCCGGCGGGGACGTCCCAGGTGGAGAAGTCGCACTTCGGGTAGTTCGAGCAGCCGTAGAAGACGTAGCCGCGCTTGGACTTGCGCTTGATGACGTTGCCGCCGCACTTCGGGCAGGCGGCGCCGGTCTCCTCGATCAGCGGCTTGGTGTTCTTGCACTCGGGGTAGCCCGGGCACGCCAGGAACTTGCCGTAGCGGCCGGTCTTGACGACCATCATCCGCCCGCACTTGTCGCAGGGGACGTCGGTCTTGTCGGACTCGAGCTGGATCTTCACGCCCTTCATGTCGGCCTTCGCCTTTTCCAGGGTGCTCTCCAGGTCGTCATAGAACTCCCGGAGGATCTTCACGTAGTCCTCCTCGCCCTCGGAGACCTTGTCGAGGTCGGTCTCCATGCCGGCGGTGAACTTCGTGTTGACGATCTTCGGGAACTGTTTTTCCAGCAGTTTGGTGACCTCTTCGCCCAGCTCCGTGGGTTTGAGGACCTTGCCGTCCCGGACCACGTATTCGCGGGCCAGGATGGTGGAGATGATGGACGCGTAGGTGGAGGGCCGGCCGATGCCGTTCTCCTCCAGCGCCTTGATGAGGGAAGCTTCCGTGTAGCGCGCCGGCGGCTGAGTGAAGTGCTGGTTGCCCAGCAGCTCGCGCAGCTTCAGGATGTCCCCGACCTTGAGGTCCGGCAGCATGGAGCCGGCCTTCTCATCATCCACGTTGTAGACGGTGGTGAAGCCGTCGAACTTGACGCTGTAGCCGTTGGCGGAGAAGATGCAGTACTCGGAGCCGTCCGTGGCCGGGTCGGCCGCTTTGATCTCCACCTTCATGGTGTTCTGGACGGAGGCCGCCATCAGGGAGGCGATGAACCGCTGCCAGATGAGCCGGTACAGCTTGTACTGGTCGGAACTCAGGGAGCCGCGGAGCTCGTCCGGGGTCATGCGGATGTTCGTCGGGCGGATGGCCTCATGGCCGTCCTGCGCGTTGTTGCGCTGTTTGAAATAGCGGGGCTTGTCCGGCACGTACTCCGCACCGTAGGTGTCCCGGATGTACTTCGTGGCGGAGGCGCGGGCCTCGTCGGAGATGCGCAGGGAGTCCGTTCTCATGTAGGTGATGAGACCGACCTGCGTGCCCTTGATGTTCACGCCCTCATACAGCTCCTGGGCCACCTTCATGGTGCGGCGGGCCTGGAAGCCGAGGCGGCGGGACGCGTCCTGCTGCAGGGTGGAGGTGATGAACGGCGGCGCCGGCTGTTTGCGGCGAGTGCCCTTCTTCACGGAGTCCACGACATAGACGGCGCCGTCCAGCCGGGCGAGGTACTTGTCGGAGGAGGCTTTGTCGTTGATCTCCACCTTGCCCTTCTCGTCGGCGGTCAGGGCCGCCGGGAACACGCGGCGGGAGCCGGGCGGGCTGAACTTGGCGTCGATGCTCCAGTACTCTTCGGGCTTGAAGTCCCGGATCTTCTTCTCGCGGTCGACGATGAGCCGCACGGCGACAGACTGCACGCGGCCCGCGGACAGACCGCGGCGGATCTTCTGGGAGACGAACGGCGAGATGCGGTAGCCCACCAGCCGGTCCAGGATGCGGCGCGCCTGCTGCGCGTCGACGAGGTCCTGGTCGATCGCCCGGGGGGCCTTCATGCCTTTCTCGATGCCGGACTTGGTGATCTCGTTGAAGGTGACCCGGTTCTTCTCATCCATATCGAGACCCAGCAGGGTGGCCAGATGCCAGGCGATGGCCTCCCCTTCCCGGTCCGGGTCGGTGGCCAGGTAGATGTGGTCGTATTTGTTGACGGCCTTCTGCAGGTCCTCGACCAGCTTCTCCTTCCCTTTGATGACCGCGTACTTCGGCTCAAAGTCATTCTTGACGTCCACGTTGAGACGCGCGGCCGGCAGATCGCGCACATGGCCCATGGAGGCCGTGACATCGTAGTCATTGCCCATGACGGACTTGATGGTGCGGATCTTGGTCGGCGACTCGACAATGATGAGGTTCGACATGCAATTACTCCTGTTTTCTATAATATATTAGATTACATACTATTTTAGCGGTTTCCGCCTTTAGTTCATTATTATTGTATGCAGGGGGCGATTTGTCAAGAGGACTCCGGCAATCTGCAAAAATTGTTAAATAATCGACAATTCAAGGTTGCGATATGCGTGCAAAAATGGCACAATAAATAGGTAAATATCTCCTATTAGTTTATAGGACCACAAAGGAGTTGCTGCCACCATGAGCGAACAGAAATACCGGATCGAACATGACTCCCTCGGGGAGATGAAGGTCCCCGCGGACAAATACTGGGCCGCGCAGACCCAGCGGTCCCATGAGAATTTTGAGATCGGCGTGGACATCGAGACCATGCCGCGCGAGATCACGCACGCCTTCGGCATCCTGAAAAAGGCCGCCGCACAGGCGAACCACGAGCTGAACCCCGCGAAGATGACGGACGAGAAGCTGGCCGCCATCTCGAAGGCCTGCGATGAGGTCATCGCCGGCGAGCTCAACGACAACTTCCCGCTGGTCGTCTGGCAGACCGGCTCGGGCACCCAGTCCAACATGAACACCAACGAGGTCATCGCGAACAGAGCGAACGCCATCGCCGGCGTCGAGAAGCTCTGCCACCCGAACGACGACATCAATATGTCCCAGTCCTCGAACGACACCTTCCCCACCGCGATGCACATCGCCGCGGTCCTGGCCGTCGAAGACAAGCTGATCCCGGCGGCGGAAGATCTCATCGCCGAGTTCCGGCGCCTGGAGAAGGAGAACGAGGGCGTCGTCAAGTCCGGCCGCACCCATCTGCAGGACGCCGTGCCGATCAGCTTCTCCCAGGAGATCTCCGGCTGGAGAAGTTCCCTGGAGAAGGACGTCGAGCTGCTGAAACTGACCGTGGAGCCCTTGAAAGCCCTGGCCCTCGGCGGCACCGCCGTCGGCACCGGCCTGAACGCGCCGGAGGGCTTCGACGCGGAAGTGGCCCGGGTAGTCTCGGAACTGACGGGCAAGGACTTCGTCACCGACGAAAACAAGTTCCACGCGCTGACCGGCAAGGACGCGCTGGTGTTCGCGCACGGGGCCATGAAGGCGCTGGCGGCGAACCTGATGAAGATCGCCAACGACGTGCGCTGGCTGGCCTCAGGGCCCCGCTGCGGCCTCGGCGAGATCCGCATCCCCGAGAATGAGCCTGGCTCCTCGATCATGCCC
>JAGACE010000085.1 GCA_017614275.1 Clostridia bacterium
TGAACCGGAATTCCTGATCCACGAATACAAGCAGGAGAAGGCCGTCGTGGCCCGCGACCTGCTCCACGTCGTGCTCCACTGCATCTTTGCCCACGCCTTCGTCCACGAGGCGGTGAACCAGCCGTACTGGGACCTGGCGGTGGACATCGCGGTGGAGAACCTCATCAACGAACAGGACCTCGACTGTTTCCGCTGCGAGCGGGAGAAACGTCAGAAAGAAGTCCTGCGCAGTCTGAACATGCAGGTCCGCTCCCTGACGGCGGAGCGCATCTACCGCCGGCTGCTGGAGAGCGGGAAGGACGAAGAGGAAGTCCGCGCGCTCCGCGCGTTCTTCAAGGCGGACGAGCACGACCTCTGGTATTTCCACGAGCCGAGCGACCGTCCCGGTCCGGTGAACGATCCGACCGAGAACCCGGACCCGGAACACGCGCCGAACTCCGATCAGCCGCCGGACGGCGGGTCCGACACGGACCGCTCCCAGAAGGAAGACGAGTGGGAGAACATCTCCAAACGGGTCCAGGTGGACATGGAGACCTCCTCCCGCAAGGCGGGCTCCGAGTCGGGCGCCATGCTCATGGACCTGAAGGAACTCCATCGGGAGCGCTATGATTACGGCGCCTTCCTGCGCAAGTTCTCGGTGCTCGGCGAGGAACTCATGATCAACGACGACGAGTTCGACAACATATTTTACACCTACGGGCTGGAACTGTACGGCGATCTGCCTCTGGTGGAACCTCTGGAGTACAAGGAGGTCCACCGCATCCGGGACTTCGTCATCGCCGTCGACACCTCCGCGTCCACCAGCGGAGACCTCCTGCAGAAGTTCCTGCAGAAGACCTACAACATCCTGAAGGAGTCGGAGAACTTCTTCTCCAAAGTGAACCTGTATCTCATCCAGGCGGATCTGGAGGTGCAGGACGTCACATACATCGAGGATGTGAGCAAGCTGGAGGAGTACATCGCCCGGCTGAAGCTGAGGGGAAAGGGCGGCACGGACTTCCGGCCGGTCTTCGAATATGTGAACACCCTGCTGGAGGAACAGCGGTTCCGCAAGCTCAAGGGGCTCATCTATTTCACCGACGGCTACGGGGCGTTCCCGAAACAGAAACCGCCCTATGACGCCGCGTTCCTCTTCATGAGGGACGAGAACGGCGAGCCGGACGTGCCCGCCTGGGCCATCAAACTGGTATTGGAGGAAGAGGACCTGATATGAATATCCGCGAAGCAAAAGAACAGGTGAAATACACGGTGCAGTCCTACCTGACCCGCAACGAGGTCGGGGACTATGTCATCCCGGTCGAGCGGCAGCGCCCGGTGTTCCTGATGGGCCCTCCCGGCATCGGAAAGACGGCCATCATGGGACAGATCGCCCGGGAGATGGACCTGGCTCTGGTGTCCTACTCCATGACCCACCACACCCGGCAGAGCGCGCTGGGCCTGCCCTTCATCGCCGACAAGGTCTACGGCGGAGAGTCCGTCCGCGTGTCGGAATACACCATGTCGGAAATCATCTCCTCCATGTATGAAGAGATGGAGCGGACGGGGAAGAGCGAGGGCATCCTGTTCCTCGACGAGATCAACTGCGTCTCGGAGACCCTGGCGCCCTCCATGCTGCAGTTCCTGCAGTTCAAGACCTTCGGCATGCACCGCATCCCGGACGGCTGGGTCGTTGTCACGGCCGGCAACCCGCCGGAATACAACAACTCGGTCCGCGAGTTCGACATCGTCACCTGGGACCGCCTGAAACGCATCGACGTGGAACCGGATTTCGCGGCCTGGAAGGAGTACGCCTATGAGGCGAAGATCCACCCGGCCATCACCACGTATCTGTCCATCCGCAACGCCGACTTCTACCTCGTCCAGACCACGGTGGACGGCAAGACCTTCGTCACCGCGCGCGGCTGGGAGGACCTGTCGGACATCATCTACCTGTATGAGCAGCACGAGTTCCCGGTGACGGCGGAGCTGGTGAAGCAGTACCTGCAGAACAACCGCATCGCGGAGGAGTTCGCGATCTACTACGACCTCTACAACAAGTACAAGTCCGATTACCAGATCGATCGGATCCTGGCCGGCGACATCTCCGAGGAGATCGTGGAGCGGGCCCGGATGGCCCGGTTCGACGAGCGCCTGACGGTCATCGGCCTTCTGCTCGAGCACACGGGCAACCGATTCCACGAAGTCTTCGACCGGGAAAAGACGATGCGCCTCGTCGTACAGGAACTGAAAACACTGAAACCGAAACTGATCGACGGCACCGCGGAGGACGGCTTCGCGCTGCTGGAGCAGACTGTTGAGAAACTGAAGCTCAACTGCACGTCCAACCGGCGGACGCGGCAGGCCTTCGATGACGATGCCGTCTACGTTTACCGGGCCGCAACCCTGGTCGAGAAACTGCTGGCGGAGGCCAGAGTGGCCGACCCCGCCGACGGCGCGGCCCTGTACAGGGTCCTGCAGGAGGCGTTCCGCAAAGAGAACGCCGAGCTCAAGGACCTGGCGGGGGAGACCTCGGAGGAACTCTCCAACCTCTTCAAGTTCGCGGAGACCGCCTTCGATGAGGGCAACGAACTGCTCATCATCGTCACCGAGCTGACCACGAACCTGTACTCGTCGAGTTTCATCAGCCGCTACGGCTGCGAGGAATACTTCGCGCACAACCAGGAACTCATGTTCTACGAACGGCAGAAGGAACTCCTGCGGGACATCGAGGAACTGGATCTGTAAAAGAATGAGAAAGAAAAACTCCCGGGCGGGTTGCCCGGGAGTCTTTTTGTAAATCGAAAACCCCGCGTTAGACGCGGGGTTCCGTGGAGTTATACGTTTGAACAAAAAGAAACCTCCTGTAAAATGAAAGTGCGACCTGGCA
>JAGACE010000012.1 GCA_017614275.1 Clostridia bacterium
CCGATGTACTCTTTGTAGATGTGCTTCTCGTGGATCGCCTTCGTGACGACTGCGCCGTAGGGCGCCAGCATGAAGCGGCCCATCTCCGTGTAGATGGCCACGTCGTCCATGCCCGCGGGGACCAGCGTCTCCTCATAGGCCTTTCGGACGCCCTCGCCGATGACGAGGATGTCATTCGGGGTCTGGTCGGGTCGGTACGCGACGCCGACGCCGCCGGACAGGTTGATGAAGGCGATGTGCGCGCCGGTCTCGTTCTTCAGGTCGATGGCCAGTTCGAAGAGTTCCTGCGCCAGCTTCGGATAGTACTCGTTCGTGACCGTGTTGGACGCGAGGAACGCGTGGATGCCGAAGTGTTTGACGCCCTTGGCCATCATGGTCTTGTAGGCCTCGATCATCTGCGCCTTGGTCATGCCGTATTTGGCGTCGCCCGGGTTGTCCATGATGCCGTTGGACAGCGTGTAGACCCCGCCCGGGTTGTAGCGGCAGCTCATGGTCTCCGGCAGCTGACCGCCGCAGGCCTCTTCGCAGAAGTCGATGTGCGTGATGTCGTCGAGGTTGATGATGGCCCCGAGTTTCTTGGCGTAAGTGTATTCCTCAAAGGGCGTGTCGTTCGAGGAGAACATGATGTGGTCGCCGGCAAAGCCGAGGGCTCCGGACATCATGAGTTCGGTCTTGGACGCGCAGTCCGTCCCGCAGTCGTACTCGCTGAGGATCTGCAGGATGGCCGGGTTCGGCGTGGCCTTCACGGCGAAGTACTCGCGGAAGCCCGGGTTCCAGGAGAACGCCTTCTTCACGTTCTCCACGTTGCGGCGGATGCCCGCCTCGTCATAGAGGTAAAACGGCGTCGGCCAGGTCTTGACGATCTCCTCGACCTGTTCTTTTGTGACAAATGCTTTCTTTTCCATATCAGTTCAGTCCTTTGTTCTCTTCAAAGCCGAGCATCAGGTTCATGTTCTGGACGGCGGCGCCGCTGGCGCCCTTGCCCAGATTGTCCAGCAGAGCGGCGATGGTCACCCGGTCGTCGTTGCCGGTGACGTGCAGTTCGAGCCGGTTCGTGCCCGCCAGGGCGTTGGCGTAGAACTTGCCGTCTGTGGTCACGTCCGGATGGACGGAGACGTTGCAGGTATTGCGGTAATAGGTGTACAGCAGGTCGTGGATCTGAGACAGCGAATGGCCGTTCAGGAATTCCCGGTGCAGCGGCACCGCCACTTCCATGCCCTTGTAGTAGTCGTCCACGATCGGGTTGAAGATCGGTTTCTTCGTCAGGCCGCAGACCGCCTGCATCTCGGGGATGTGCTTGTGGTCCCCGTTCAGCGCGTAATGGCTCGGTGCGAACAGTTCTTCCGCCTTGTCGTCGGCCTCATAGGCCGCCACCAGGTTCTTCCCGCCGCCGGAGTAGCCGGACAGGCCCCAGGCCGTCAGCGGCGTCTCCGGGCCGAGGATGCCCAGCTTCACGAGCGGATAGACGATGGCGATGAACCCGGAGGCGTAACAGCCGGGGTTCGCGACCCGCTTTGAGTGGATGATGGCGTCCCGGTGTTCCAGGGACAGTTCCGGGAACCCGTAATCCCAGGCCGGGTCGATCCGATGGGCCGTCGAGGCGTCGATGATCTTCGTCTCGGGGTTTCGGACCAGCGTCACGGCTTCCACCGCCGCGGCGTCCGGCAGACACAGGAAGACGAGATCTGCCCGATCCATGTATTCTGCCCGGACCGCCGGGTCTCTGCGCAGCTCGTCCGGGATGAGCAGGAGCTCGATGTCGTCCCGTTTCCCCAGGCGCTCATAGATCTGCAGACCGGTGGTCCCGGACTTGCCGTCGATATAGATAGTCGGTTTCATAAGAATACTCCAGATACTTGTAATTGAACAGTATTATAATGCATAAGTATGCATAAATCAACACTTTTTATGAATATTTATGCAATGTAATCTCGTCTTCAATCGCACAAACGGCAGTACAGAGGGGTCCCCTGTACTGCCATATGGTTTCGGTTCACGCAGAAGGTCAGCCGTCCAGACGGACTTTGTGGTAGACCTTCTTGCCTTTTTTGATGACGACGCCGTCGCCGGAGAGCTGCTCCGCGGTGTACGCCGTGTTCGGTACGGTGACCTTTTCCCCGTCGACCGAGACGCCGCCCTGGGTGACGAGCCGGCGCGCTTCCCCGTTGGAAGCCGCGAGCCCCGCCTTGACCATGAGCGTCAGGAGCCCGATGGGACCGTCGGTCAGGTCGTCGGCCGCCAGCACGGTCTCCGGGATGGTCTCGAAGTTGCCGCCGCCGAACGCCGCGCGGGCCGTGGCCTGCGCCTTGTCGGCCTCTTCCTTGCCGTGGACGAGCTCGGTCAGCTCATAGGCGAGGATCTCCTTGGCCTCGTTCAGCTGGGCGCCTTCCCAGGAATCCATCTCGTCGATCTTCTCGAGCGGCAGGAACGTCAGCATGCGGATACACTTGAGCACATCGTCGTCGCCGACGTTTCTCCAGTACTGATAGAACTCGTACGGAGAGGTCTTCTTCGGGTCGAGCCAGACGGCGCCGGAAACGGTCTTGCCCATCTTCTTTCCTTCGGAGTTCAGAAGCAGCGTGATGGTCATGGCATAGGCGTCCTTGCCGAGCTTCTTCCGGATGAGTTCGGTGCCGGCCAGCATGTTGGACCACTGGTCGTCGCCGCCGAACTGCATATTGCAGCCGTACTTCTGGTACAGATAGTAGAAGTCATAGGCCTGCATGATCATGTAATTGAACTCGAGGAAGCTCAGGCCCTTCTCCATGCGCTGTTTGTAACACTCTGCGCGGAGCATGTTGTTGACCGAGAACTGAGAGCCGACCTCGCGCAG
>JAGACE010000086.1 GCA_017614275.1 Clostridia bacterium
ATTTCAGCTGGTCCAGCGTCAGCCGGTAGGGCTCCAGGAACTCTGTCAGGAAGAGTTCCGCCGGGGCGAAGTCCAGCGCGTGGACCGCCTGCAGGGTGGCCTCGTAGGCCTTGTCGAACTCCCGGTTGCCTGCCTTCTGCTCCTCGATGCACTTGATGAGCGCGCTCAGCTTGTCCGCCGCTTTTACCGCCAGAACCAGCTGCCGCTCCGCCTCCGTTTCCGCCGCGGGCTGCAGGACCTCCGTATAAGCGGGTTTCAGGTCCTCCGGCAGCATGTCCAGAAGGCGGTCTGTGGCGATGCGCTCCACGTTCTTGTAGGCATCCCGGATCTCCGGACTGTAGTACTTGACCGGGGTGGGCATATCGCCCGTCAAAATCTCCGAACTGTCGTGGTACAGGGCCAGGACGGCCGCGCGGTCCGCGTCCAGAGACATGCCGCAGCGGGTGTTCCCGAGCACGCAGAGCGCGTGGGCCAGGACCGCCACCTCGTAGGAGTGCTGCATGAGGTTCTCCGCCTCCGTGTTGCGCATGAGCGCCCAGCGGTCGATGTACTTCATGCGGGAGATGATCGCGTAGAATTCGTTGTTCATGGATGCCTTCCTCTGTCCGAAATAGTGAGAAAAAGAGACCCGCCTGGAGTCATCAAGCGGGCCCATTTTGTTGTTTGTGCCTGTTACGCGTTGTCCCGGGACTTCTTGGTCTTGACGGGTTTCGGGTCGTTCGCCTTGGACATTTTGATGGCAGCTCTGTCATAGGACTTGCTTCTGCCGGTGTAGTTCAGCACGATGGAGATCAGCGCGAACATAATGCCCATCATCATGATGACGAGAGCGATGACCATCAGGACAAAAATAATGGTTGCAGAAATCATAAAAACTATCCCCTCTTAGTTTGGAATTACAAATCGTTCTGATTACTAACGATTTTAGCAAACAAGCCCCCAAAAAGCAAGCATTCAGGCAAAAAATGCGCCCTCTATGGCATTTGTAAACGAAAAAAGGTATAATATCTCTGTTTACGATAACTTATACAGAGCGAGGTGAAGCGAATGTCACTGGAACTCATCACCGCGGTCGGCCGCTGGCTGCTGCCGGTCCTGGCCGCCCTCATCGTGATCAGCTGCGGCGGCGTCCTCCTCCGGGGCAACCGGAAGACGGGCACCATCGGCTATGTGGTGAACGCTGCCAACGGCGACAGCATGGCCCTGCGCAGCTTCGAGACATCCATCGGGCGCAGCAAGCTGTGCGACATCGTCCTCAACTACAATACCGTGTCCCGCTTCCACGCGGTCATCGCGCGGCGCGGCGGCAAATGGATCCTGTTCGACACGAACTCCAAGACCGGCACCTACGTCAACAAGGACCGGGTCGTGGAAAAGAAGTTCCTGGAGAACGGGGACACCCTGATCTTCGGCAACGCCATGTTCAAGTTCTACGAGGAACTGCCGGAGGTCATCCCCCAGAACTATCAAAACGCCTACGCGAAACCCGAGCAGAACGAGCACACGTTCCTGTATGACGACCGCCGGACCCCCGGCGACATCGTCATCCCGCAGATGGTCCGGGAAGCCGGCTGCAACCTGGAGAACTGCATCACGGGAGAACTCATGGAGATCGACGACATGGACGAGATCCTCATCGGGCGCAGCGAGGAGAGCCACATCCGCATCAATCGCCAGAGCGTCTCCAAATATCACGCGCTGGTCTCCCGCAACGCCTACGGCCACTGGGTCATCGAAGACCTCGACTCCGTGGCGGGCACGCTGCTCAACGGCGTGGAAGTCAACGAACCCACGCCCCTGCACGACTCCGACATCATCGAAGTCTGCGGCTACACCATCAAATTCAACGACCCCCGTTGACGGAAAGGAGATGACCTTATGAGCGGCCCCCGGTGGATCCCCTCCCTGCTTCTCATAACCGCGTTCCAGCTGATCTCCTTTGCACAGGTCATCTTTGTGGATGACGGGATCAACACCTTCGCGGCGATCATCCTGGGGATCTATCTAGTCATCGAATGGGGCTGGGCGATCACCTCGTCCTTCGTCCTTCGAAAATCCAGCCCGGCGCTGGAATTCCTCGCGTTCTTCCTGACGGGCATCGGCCTCGCGGTCGTCGCCAGCAAGGGCACGTCCTCGCTGTTCACACAGTTTCTGGCGGTGGTCCTCGGCTTTGCCCTCTACGTGTTCATGCTGTGGATGCTCGCGAACATCGACCGCGTGGAGAAATTCCACATGCCCATGGAGATCCTGGCCATCGGCCTTCTGGCGATCGGCCTCATCTTCGCGTCGAACAAGAACGGCGCGTACAACTGGGTCCAGATCGGCGGCTTCTCCTTCCAGCCCTCGGAGATCGTGAAGATCGCCTTCATCTTCGTCGGCGCCGCCACGCTGGAAAAGATCCAGACCACCAAGCACATCACCCGCTACGCCGTGTTCGCGGTCATCTGCATCGGGCTCCTGTTCCTGATGCGGGACCTCGGCACCGCGCTCATTTTCTTCTTCACGTTCGTCGTCCTGGGCTTCATGCGCTCGGGCGATGTACGGACCATTTTATTCGTCATCCTGGCTGCCGCCATGGCCGCGGTGCTGGTCGTCCTGGTCAAGCGGAACTACGTCATGAACCGCTTTGCCACGTACCGGCACATCTGGGACACCCCCTACGGCAACGGCATGCAGCAGACCCGCGTGCTCACCTACTCCTCCTCCGGAGGCCTGCTGGGCATGGGCATCGGGAAGGGCAAACTGCGCAACGTGTTCGCCGCGGTGGAGGACCTGATCTTCGGCGTCGTCGCCGAGGAGTGGGGCCTGCTCATCGCCTTCATCGTCGCCCTGTCCTATATCTTCATCTTCGTCCACAGCGTCCGGAATGCCGTGGGCTCCCGCAGCGCGTTCTATTCCATCGCCAGCTGCGCCGCAGGCTCGCTCCTGCTCTTCCAGGCAGCCCTGAACATCTTCGGCGTCACCGACCTGCTCCCCATGACCGGCGTCACCCTGCCCTTCGTGTCCCGCGGCGGTTCCAGTACCATTTCCTGCTGGGGCCTGCTGGCGTTCATCAAGGCAGCGGACAACCGGACCTGGGCCGGGAAAAAGACTTAAAGGGGGCCGGATTTTCATCGTATGAATCGTATTTTCAAACGCACCAAATGGATGTACTTCCTGGCCATCCTCTTCCTCGTCGGCCTGACCATCCTGGCCATCCTCTTCGGCACGCACGCCCGCAAGTGGGTCATGCAGCCGTATAACAAGCACATCTACTCCAGCTCCGGTCTGGTCGGCGGCTCCACGCTGTACGACCGCAACGGCGATGTGCTGGTGGAAACCGTCGACGGCCAGCGGAAGTACAACAAAAACGCCACCGTCCGCAAGGCCACCCTGCACGTGGTGGGCGACGCGGAGGGGTACATCTCCACCGGCGCCCAGACGGCCTTCGCCTCGCAGCTGACCGGCTACGACCTGATCAACGGCCTCTACTCCATGAAGCAGAAGCCCCACGACCTGACCCTGACCATCGACGGCGGCCTCTCCGCCACCGCGTACCGGGCCATGACGGAGAAGGGCTATGACAAGGGCTGCGTCGGCGTCTACAACTACAAGACCGGCGAGATCCTGGCCGCCGTCTCCCTGCCGACCTACGACATCGAGAACAAGCCGGCCATCGACACCAGCAAGGACCGCTGGGACGCCGTCTACATGAACCGGTTCTTCAAGGGCAAGTACACCCCGGGCTCCACCTTCAAGGTCATCACGTCCGCCTGCGCCCTGGAGAACATCGACAACATCATGAACCAGTCCTTCAACTGCAACGGCGCCTACACCGTGGTCCGCGGCAGCCAGGTCAAGTGTACGGCCTCCCACGGAAGGCTCTCCTTCCGCTCGGCCCTGAACCACTCCTGCAACTCGGCCTTCGCCGCCATCGCGTCCGCCCAGCTGACCAACGACCAGCTGACTGCCACCGCGGAAGAGTTCGGGTTCAACGATACGATCGACGTCAACGGCATCGAATGCGCGAAGTCGTACTTCTCCCTGGAAGACGCCTACGCCATCGACCGCGCCTGGTGCGGCATCGGCCAGTACGAGACCCTCGTCTGCCCCTGCCACGAGATCGCCATCATGGGCGCCATCGCCAACAAGACCGGATCCACGCCGAACCCCACCCTCATCATGAAGACGGTGAACATCGGCACTTTGAGCTACGTGAGTTCTGACATCGCCACCCAGCTGGACGACCTGCTTCGGTCCAACGTGACGAACTACTACTCCGACTCCAAGTTCCCGAACCTGAAGATGTGCGGCAAGACCGGTACCGCCCAGGTCTCCGGCAAAGAGCCCCACACCCTGTTCGCGGGCTACTCCCAGAGAGACGACCTGCCCTTAGCCATCGTCGTCGTCCTCGAGAACTCCGGCGGCTACGGCCTGACCAACTGCATCCCCATCGCCAACGCAGTCATGCAGGATGCACTGGACCGGTATACTTGAGCGCAACCCAAATAAATTTCGAAGAAGCTCGAACCAGACGAAGAAAAGCCCCAAATCGCTGTCTTTGGCGATTTGAGGCTTTTTTCTTCTGTCATTTCGTGCGTGCCGGCAGCCACAGGCCACGAAATCCTATGAAAAGGCCGTCATTTACGTACCAAACAGCAGAAATACCTGATTTGGTACGTAGTTTTTGCCCGGAAGTGGCCATGGTTTACGTACCAAATAGAAGAAATACCCGTTTTGGTACGTAGTTTTTGCCCGGAAGTGGCCATTATTTACGTACCAAATTGAAAAAACTGCGGCTTTGGTACGTAGCCGGCCCCCAAAAGAGGCCGTTATTTACGTACCAAATGGAAGAAACCGCCGTTTTGGTACGTAATCGTTGCCCGCGAACCGTCCGTTCAAGGCAACCGCAGTCCTGTTTCGTGAGTGCGGGAATCAACTTCGGGTTTCGAAGGCGGCGTTATAGAGGATGGTGTGGAATTTTTCCAGGACCGGATCCGGCTGGGCGGGATCGACATTTCTGGCCCGCCATTCCTCGTCGGTCCGTTCCTCCCACTCGTACTCCAGCCGATAGATCTGCTTTCCCTGACGGCCAAGATCGTAATCCGTCAGATAGATGACGTAGACGTCGGGGAACTCTTCCGGGTTTTTTCCCTTGTTCCGGCATGTGGTGTGGATGGTGTCGAGGACAGCGGCGCTCTCCGATGCGTTCACGCCCCTGCGGTCACAATGAAAGAACGCGAAACACCGGCCCCTGTCGTCTTCCGCATACAGCGCCGGCCTTGCCGGGAATCCCGTGATGGGGCTGCACAGAACCAGGTCTTTTTCCAGACGGGTGACGTGCAGCGGTTTCCCCTGCGTGTCGTAAAAGTCTTCCTCTTTCAGGACGGTCTCCAGCAACAACTCCATGGATTCTGTTGATTCTCCATAGACTTCCCGAAACGGGATCTCCGCCAGCAGGATCAGCTTTCGGAATTCCTCCGTCAGGTCGTCCGGGATGTCTTCCGGCTTCTTCGGGTCCAGCGGGCGGACCCGTTCGAGCCAGTCTAAAAAAGCCTGGTTGTAATCGATCATGGCTGCGTGGCCTCCGTTTTCTCTGCGGGGTCCTCGCTTTCCCGGGACCCTGCTTTGCCGGTATAGTTCATGATGCTTTCGAGGTTGTCGATGATGAACTGCTGGGCGTGTTCATCGTACCCGTTCTTCTGATACTTCCCCTCCGGGCCGGTCCGCTCCAGGATCCGGATGCCCAGTTCCTCACCCAGCGCCGTGGGGAGCCGTTTCCGTGAACCGTCTTCCTGTTCTCGGATCTCCAGTGCGCCGATGTACTCCAGCCAGCGGGAGATGTTCGTATACCCGACCCGCTGCATGTCATAGGGCAGGACCGCCGTGACGCGATTGGCCAGCGTCTTCACGCCGACCGGCGTCCGGGTGATCTGGATCGCGTCCCGCTGGATCTGTGTGATCCGGAACGGGCGGACCCGGTCGGGGCGGACGCGATTGAACCCTCCGTTATCCAGATACCCCTGCAGCACGTCCGCCGCCAGAGAGAGGCTTTCCAGCAGTTCCGGCGCCTCGATCAAAGGGCCGGTCAAAAGTGTGCGCAGATCGCACATCGCGGTATAGACGGCGACTTCTTCAAAGACAAACGTTCCGTTTTCCTGAGTTTGATTCATGGAGTTTCTTCCTTTCTTTTTTCAAGTGCGATATCGGCTGAGTGTCAGAAGACTGTAGCCGGCGTGGTTTTTCACAAATGCAGTCCCGGCCGTCGAAAAGGCCCCGGCATCGTCAAAGGTCGGAGGGATGACAAAGGCCCCCGTCTTGTCGACATAGCCCCACTTCCCGTCCTGCTTCACGGCGCCGAGCCCTTTGGAAAAGGACTTCGCATCCTCGTACGTCGGCTCTAAAATAACGGTCCCGTCCGGGTCGACGAATCCCCAGGAGCCGTTTCGGAAGAACGCGATGGGCGCTTCTGACGCCTCCGGCATCCGCAGGTCGTCCGCGGAGAAGTCTCCGACCCGGCTGCCGTCCGGCAGGAAGAGGCCCCATTGCGGCGATGCGGCCGGTTCTTCCGAAGGAAGCCTCCCTTCAAGGAGCCCGTATTTCTGGGCGTTCCCGTAGACGTCCTGTTTGACGGCCGTGAAGGTGCAGGCGGTCACTTCCTGCAGAGAGGAGTCCAGGACGAACCAGGTGTCCTCCTTCCGGGCAAGGGCCC
>JAGACE010000087.1 GCA_017614275.1 Clostridia bacterium
AAAGGGGGTTGCAATCCGTAACAAGCGTACTATAATCAATAGTACACAAGCCACGGAAAACAATTTCAAAGAATCGGAGGTGCCTTCATATGGCTACAACGGCTGTGAAAACCCCGTCCATCGCGGTGGATCGGAAGAAGAAAGAAAAGAACCCGAACGGTCTCGGGAGCCGGGCGTTCGCCTATGCCCAGCAGATCGGAAAATCGCTGTTCCTGCCCATAGCGATCCTGCCCTTCGCGGGCATCCTGCTCGGCATCGGCAGCTCGTTCACGAACGCCACGACCATCGCCGCCTACGGGCTGGAAGGGGTCCTTCACCCCGGCTCGCCGTTGTACGGCATCATGATGATGCTCGCCGGCGCCGGCAACATCATCTTCAGCAACCTCGCATTCATCTTCGCCCTTGCCGTCGGCATGGGCATGGCCAAAAAAGAAAAGGCCGTCGCGGCCCTTTCGTCCGGTATCTTTTACCTGATCATGCTGATCACCATCAGCATCCTCGCCCAGGCGAACGGAGACTTCACCCTGGTCGACGGGAACATGACGCTCGCCAACCACGTCCGTCAGGGCGCCTTCACCACGATGCTCGGCATCCCGACCATGCAGATGGGTGTCTTCGGAGGCATCCTCTCCGGTCTGATGGGCGCGCTTCTGACGAATCGCTTCTACAAGATCCAGCTCCCGAACGCGCTGGCTTTCTTCGGCGGCACCCGCTTCGTGCCCATCGCCGCCATGGCCTCCGCCATCGCTGCCGGCGCCGGCATGTACTTTGTCTGGCCGGTGGTCCAGTCCGGGATCTTCTCCATGGGCAACCTCGTCCAGGCCTCCGGCTACGCGGGCACCTTCCTCTACGGTATGATGGAGCGCGCCCTCATCCCCTTCGGCCTGCATCACATCTTCTACCTGCCCTTCTGGCAGACCGCGGTCGGCGGTTCCATGATGATCGACGGCCACATGATCGAAGGCGCGCAGAACATCTTCTTCGCGCAGCTGGCCGACCCGGACACCGACCATTTCTCCCCGGACGCCTGCCGGTTCCTGAGCGGGAAATATCCGTTCATGATGGGCGGTCTGCCCGGCGCGGCTCTGGCGATGTACACCTGCGCCAAGACCGAGAAGAAAAAGATCGCCGGTTCCCTGCTGTTCTCGGTCGCTCTGACCTCGTTCCTGACCGGGATCACCGAGCCCATCGAGTTCACGTTCCTGTTCCTGGCGCCCGCCCTGTTCGGCATCCATGTCGTCCTGGCCGGCCTGGCCTTCATGCTCTGCCACCTGTTCGAGATCTGCGTCGGGACCACCTTCTCCGACGGTCTCATCGACCTCGTTCTCTACGGCATCCTGCCCGGTCAGTCCAAGACCAACTGGCTGATGCTCCTGCCCGTCATCGCAGGCTACTTCCTGCTCTACTTCGTCGTCTTCCGCTTCTTCATCAAGAAGATGGATCTGAAGACCCCCGGCCGCGAAGCTGCCGGTGAGGAGACCAAGATGATCTCCAAAGACGAGTACCGTGCCGCCACCGGCGTCGGCGTTGCCGGCGGCAAAAAGGCCGACGTCCCCGCGGACTTCGATGTCCGCTCCGCGTCCATCGCCAAAGGCTGCGGCGGTGTGGACAATGTCGTCGACATCGACTGCTGCGCCACCCGTCTGCGTCTGACCCTGAAAGACGGGTCCCTGGTGGATGAAGCCCTCCTGAAGTCGACCGGCGCGTCCGGCGTCGTCGTCAAGGGCTCCGGCATCCAGGTCATCTACGGCCCGAGCGTGACCATCGTCAAGTCGGACTTCGAAGAGTTCGTGGACGGGGTCCGCGAAGGGAAGATCCGTGAATCGCTCCCGGAGGAGACATCCGCTCCCGCCAAAATGGTGGTGAAGGCTGTCCCCGCCGCGGCTCCCGCCAAGATGGCGGACGCGGTCTGCGGCGCCCACATGAACGGCACCATGATGCTCCTCAACGAAGTGGACGACCCGGTGTTCTCCGGCTTCGTCCTCGGCCAGGGCGTTGCCATCGAGCCGTCGGAAGGCATGCTGTATGCCCCCGCGGACGGCGAGGTCTCCACCCTGTTCGAGACCGGCCACGCCATCGGCATCATGACCGATGACGAGTGCGACATCCTGCTGCACATCGGCATCGACACGGTCAAACTCGGCGGCAGGCATTTCGAGCCGCTGGTCAAAGAAGGCGACACGGTCCGCAAGGGCCAGCCGCTCATCCGCTTCGACCTGGAGGCCATTCAGGCTGCCGGTTACAAGACCACCACGCCGATGATCGTCTGCAACACGGACGACTACTCCATGATCCGTCCCATGCGTTCCGGCCCGGTCCACGTCGGCGACGACTTCATGGAAGCGCTCGGCTGACAACACAGCGTTCAAAGCGGCTTATGCCGGTTTTGAAATAGATAAAAACCGACCCTGAGGCTCCTCTCCCCCCTCAGGGTCGGTTTGTCTTTGGACATCCGAAAGTGATTCACTTGAACAGCAGGTACACGATGACCAGCTGAGCGGCGCAGAGCATCGGCACGCCGAGGCGGAACTCCGGCTTGCGGGTCTTGTGCCGGCAGAAGAGCATCCCGAGCAGGGAGCCGAGCGCGCCGCCGACGGCGGTCACGATCCACAGGGTGGATTCGGGGATGCGCCGGCCGCCTTTGACGGCTCTTCGTTTGTCGACAAAAAAGGCGGCAAAGGCCGAGAGGTTGATCGCCCCGAGGTAAGCCAGCAGGACGTCGCGGGCAGCAGTTGATCCGATCATAAGGACCCTCCTTTGGTTCCGATTCGTGTTCTACGCTTAGTCTACCGAGAACAAAGGCGTTTGTAAAGCCTGAAGAGGACTCTTGTCAATGTCCTGCGGAAAGAGTACAATGGTACACGGAAAACCCAAATCCATTTGAAAGGCGAGAGAACCAATGAAACTCAAGAAACTCAACCGGAACCTGTCCATCCTCAAAATGGCCTCTGTGGACGACGTGGACTTCAGCAGAGACTTCTACTTCCTCGGCAAGACCAGCCGGGACATCACCCTGGTCTGCAACACGTCCGAAGCCCCGGCGAATTACCTGGAGAAGGACGACGGCTGGAAGGCGTTCGTCATCGACGAAGTCATGGGCCTGACCGAAGTCGGCATCATGTCGGAGATCTCCGGCGTCCTGGCGAAGAACAGCATCGGCATGTTCGCCGCCTCTTCCTACACCTCCGACTACATCCTGGTCAAAGCCAGCAACTTCGAAAAAGCCATGTTTGCCCTGGCACAGGACGG
>JAGACE010000013.1 GCA_017614275.1 Clostridia bacterium
CAGCCTCGAGGAACGCGCGCAGATCGCCGCAGACCTTTTGCAACTGTTCGGTGGTCGTGTCGTAGGTCAGGCCGATGGTGAACTGAACTGCCTTGCCGAGGGCCATGCGAGAGTAGTTCGTGATGGCCTCCTTCATCAGCGTGGCGTTCGGCACGGTGACGACCAGGTCGTCCCGGGTGCGGATGCGGGTGGAGCGCATGGTGATGTCCTCCACGAAGCCTTCGGCGGTGCCGGCGGCGATGTAGTCTCCCACATCGAAGGGCTTGTCCGTGATGATCTCAAACCCGGAGAACAGGTTGGAGGCCGTGTTCTGGGCGGCCAGGGACAGGGTGAGGCCGGAGAGGCCGAGACCCGCGATGATGCCGTTGATGTTGTAGCCCATCTCGGAGATGAGGATGACCGCCAGCAGGGACACGATGACGATGCGCAGGATGACCGCCATGAATCGCACGGCCACCTCAGACGGCGCGCTCTGCCGGTCCTCGTTGAACCGGATGATCTGCCGGGTGGCGGCCGGCGTGTAGTTGAGCAGCACCCAGGCGATGAGCGAGATGTTGACCATGCGGAACAGCTTGTCGATGAACGTCATCCACTTCGTCTCCGGGGAGATGATCAGGAAGGCGAGCTCCACGCCGAGGACGACGAAGAACACCCGCAGCGGGTTGCGCAGGGCGCCGTCGAGCTCGGACGCCACGTGCGGCCATTTCGCGAAAGCTTTCCGCAGGACGGCGCACACGAGGTCCCGCAACTTGCCGGACAGCAGGCCGAAGAACAGGAAGACGACGAGCCCCGACAGCAGGAGCGGCCAGCGCTCAGCGGCGGTATCGAAGAAGCCCGAAAACTGGGCGAAGAATTCTGACATAGGCGTCTCCTTTCTGTGTTTCTTGGGATAAATCGTAATAGGTATAACCTAAAATAACTGAAAATGCAAGCAAAAAAGCGGACCTCCGCCGGGGAAACCGGGTGGAGGTCCGAGGCAAGCGCCAATATCAGGGCGTTTCCTGTTCAGCTTCCGAAGGTCAGCTCGTCGACGGCGTCAGCCGTGCGGAGCAGCCATTCTTTGTCGATGTCCTTGTGGATCTGGAAGAAGTTCGCGTCCAGACCGAGGGCCGTGACCAGGGTGACCATGGCGATGTCGACGATGTAGCCGACGTCCACGGGCTCCTTGGCTTCCAGTTTCATGCAGGCGTATTCGAAGCCGCCGCCGATGCAGTAGGTGACGGTGTCGTACAGCTGGGCCTTCATCTCGTCGTCCAGCTCGGACATGTGGTCGAAGATCCACTCGCAGACGCATTTGACGACCAGCTGGGCGTTGGCATAGGACTCCATGACGTCCATGCGGAGCGCTTCCGTGGAGGGGCAGCTGGTGATGTACCAGAACTCGAAGTACGCGATGTCATAGAGCATCTCGATGAGCTGCATGCCGGAGACCGCATCGTCATCATCGTCGTCGAAGGGGTCGACCGCGACCAGTTCGTCTTCTGCGCCTTCCTCTTTGTTCTCCTCCAGGATGGAGTTGTACAGGTGGTCGACGATGACGCCGAAGGACGTCTGGATGAACAGTTCGATGAACTTGGATTTTTTCGGGAAATAATACTGGAGCAGGCTCTTCTGGACGCCGGCCGCCTTGCCGATGACCGACAGCGGAGTCTTGGAATAGCCGGTCTCCGCGAACAGCTGGAAGGCGATCTTGGCGATGCGCTCCTGTTCCGCGAGATATTTTGCCGTGTTTTTCACGGGGATTCCTCCTCACAAGGTAGAATGTAACAATTTTATGCCTGTAGTATAGCACATATACAAAAACGTTACTGTACAAATTTTTGTTTACGGCCAAATTTTTGTACACATACAATTTTTTCGTCCGACTTCTTAAAAACAGATTGACGTATCCGGCCTGAAAAAGTAAAATGAGGGTGATGTTTGTACGTGTACAAATTCGTGCAGCTTCAGCTTTACGGACCGCAGTGTTAGAGAAAAAGGAGGAAAATCGTTAATGGATGCTTTATTACAGTGGATCCATGACCACATCCTGTTCAGAATTTTCCTGAACGAAGGAATCTACTGGGGCGACATGGAAATGATGAAGCCCTATGAAGGCTGGTACGATTACATCAAGAACATGTTCCACAACATGGGTTGGGGCACGCTGTTCCTGATCGCCGCGTCCGCGATCCTGTGGACGATGACCTATCTGTTCATCATCAACCGTCTTTACAAAGACCATGCGCCGTCCATGCCCTGGGTCTGCCTGTGCATGAACTTCTCCTGGGAGTTCCAGTTCGCGTTCCTGGTCCCGTATCCGGAACCCGTCACCCGGTTCGGCATTTACTTCTGGGTCTTCTTCGACCTCATCATGTATCTGCTCGACCTGAAGTACGGCAAACTCTTCTTCCACAGAAGATTCAAAGGCTACGACTGGGGTTACTATCCCACCAAGATCCTCGTGTTCGTCATCATCTTCATTACCATCCTGATGATGAACCCGCAGTGGCCGCGTCTTCCGGATTCCCCGATGTTCGCCGCCTATCTGATGAACGCCATCATGTCCATGCTGTTCTGTGTCCACAGCTTCTCCAAGGAGACCATCGAAGGTCTGTCCCTCGGCGTTGCCTGGACCAAGTGGCTCGGCACTGTGGCCCCCACCATCATCGGCCTCTACTGGATGCCCGGTCAGTATTTCGTATACTGCCTCGCCTTCATCTGCTGCGCCTTTGATATGCTCTACATGTATCTCCTCATCACCCGCTTCTATCGTTTTGGTGTCAATCCGTTCACCAGAAAGCCTGTTCCGGGCAAAGAAGCCGAGTATGAGAAGACCATGGCTCACCTGGCCGACTACTATCAGCGTTCCGCTGATTACAAGCTGAAGAGCTACAAAGAGTGCCAGGCGGAACTCGCTGCTGACGCTGAGGCCAGAATGGCCATCCGCAGCAACGACTAATTGTGTTTGACATCCTTAATTTCAGGTGTTAAAATGGGTGCTACAAATTCTGATAGTCACCCTGCTACCTGAAGGGAGGGAACATATACAATGAGTGAAATCAAAGTCAGAGAAAACGAATCCATCGACAGCGCCCTCAGACGGTTCAAAAGACAGACGTCCAGAGACGGCGTGATCAAAGAGGTTCGCAAAAGAGAGCACTATGAGAAGCCGTCCGTAAAGAAGAAAAAGAAATCTGAGGCTGCTCGGAAGCGCAAATACAAGTAAGATCATCAAGAAAAATGCCGGCTGCGGGGAAGCCCTGCGGCCGGTTTTCTTTTGCAAGAAGGGGACACACATGAAATTCCTGAGACCCGATCGGACCTGCCGGTATCTGACGGACATCACCCCGGAACTGGTCCGGGCGATGCACTGCAAAGCCGTGGCCATCGACGCCGACAACACCTCCTCCTTCGACCTGACCACCGAGCCCCTGCCGGGCACGGAGGACTGGGTCAGAGGCATGAAGGCGGCGGGCGTCCCGGTCGTCCTGCTGTCCAACGCGAAGACGGCGCGGGCGAAGGTGCTGGCGGATCGGTACGACATCCCGGTCATCGGCCTGGCGGCCAAGCCGCTGCGGCAGGGCTACCTGCGCGCGGCGTGGAAGACCCGCACGCGGCCGGGCCGGCTCCTGGTGGCCGGAGACCAGCTGTTCACGGATATCCTGGGGGCGAGTCGCTCCGGATGCCGGACCATCTGGGTGCAGCCGTACGAGGCGGACAAACGGGGCGGGAGTTTCCTGCTGAAACGAAAACTGGAACGCGCGGTCTCGGCGCGCTGGAAAGGACGGATGGAATGAAACTGCTGCAACTGGCGCAGGAGCTGAAAAGCACTCAGGCGGCCCTGGTCCTCAGCGAGGAGAACCGGCTGTACCTGACCGGCTTCCCGTCCTCCAACGGCACCCTGCTCGTCACCCGGGACGGCAACATCTTCTGGACCGACAGCCGCTACTATGAGATGGCGTGCGACGCGGTGGAAGACGCCGAGGTGCAGCTGCAGGACCAGCTCTACGCGCAGGTCCACGAACAGCTGCAGAAGTTCGGCTGCACGGAGATCCTCGTGGAGGCCTCCCGCATGACGCTGGACACGCTGAACACCTGGCGGAAGATGCTGCCCTCCTACTCCTTCAACGTCTCCAACCGCCTGGACCGCCTGACGGACTCCCTGCGGGAAGTGAAGACGGAGGCGGAGGCAGAGAAGATGCAGCGGGCGCAGGACATCGCGGAAGCGGCCCTGACCGAACTGCTGCCGCTCGTCAAACCCGGCGCCGCGGAGCGGGACCTGGCCAACGAGCTGGAGTATAAGATGCGCCGGCTCGGCGCGGACGGCATCTCCTTCGACACCATCGTCGTCAGCGGAGAGAACTCCTCGAAGCCCCACGGGGTCCCCGGGGAGCGGCTCATCCAAACCGGAGACTTCGTGACCATCGACTTCGGAGCGATTTATCGCCACTACCACTCGGACTGCACCCGGACCTTCGCGGTCGGGCAGCCCACCGAGGAGATGGTGAACGTCTACGAGACCGTGAAGCGCGCGCAGCAGGCCGGACTGGACTGCCTGCGGGCGGGCGTTGCCGGGGCCGACCTCGACCGGACCGCCCGGGACGTCATCCGCGAAGCGGGCTATGGAGAGTACTTCGGGCACAGCACCGGGCACGGCGTGGGCGTGGAGATCCACGAGCATCCGTACGCCGGTCCGAAGTCCGAAGATTTCCTGACGGAAGGCAGCGTCGTCACCTGCGAACCGGGCATCTATCTGCCCGGAAAATTCGGCGTACGCATTGAGGATTTCGTGCTTGTCACGGCCTCCGGACACCGCAACTTCTGCCACTTGACCAAAGACCTTATAGTACTGTAAAATAAAGTGTAATTCAGATTTAACTTAACCAATAAACGGAGGTTTTCACCCATGATTTCTGCAGGCGATTTCAGAAACGGCGTCACGTTCGAGGAGGACGGACAGGTCCTTCAGGTCGTAGAGTTCCAGCACGTCAAACCCGGCAAGGGCGCGGCGTTCGTCCGGACCAAGACCAAGAACGTCATCACCGGGTCCATCACCGAAAAGTCCTACAATCCGAGCGCGAAATTCCCGACCGCGTTCATCGAGAGAAAGGACATGGACTACTCGTACAGCGACGGAGATCTGTATTATTTCATGGATCCTGATACCTTCGACATGGTGCCCGTCAACGAGAAAGATCTGCCCGAGGCCTTCAAGTTCGTGAAGGAGAACATGACCTGCCAGATCCTTTCCTACAAGGGCAAGGTCTTCGGCCTCAACTGCCCGAACTTCGTGGAACTCGAAGTCACCCACACGGAACCGGGCCTGGCCGGCAACACCGCCACCAACACCCTGAAACCCGCCACCGTGGAGACCGGCGCGGAAGTCCGCGTCCCGCTCTTCATCAACGAAGGCGAAGTCATACAGATCGACACACGGACCGGCGAATACATGGGCCGCGCATAACACACACAAACGAGAAAGGACGGACTTCAACATGAAACTGGCAGAGAAAGTTGCTTACCTCAAGGGTCTGGCGGACGGCCTGAAACTGGACGCCGACAAAGCAGAAGTCAAGATGATCAACGGCATCGTCGAAGCACTGGAAGAGATCACGGCCGTCACGGACGCCGCCAGTGCCGACCTGCTGGAACTCATCGACCGCGTCGACGAGATCGACATGGACCTCGGCGATGTGGAAGCCATCCTGTTCGAGGGCTTTGAGATCGAAGAGCTCACCGAAGAGGACCTGGCCGACTTTGACGACGAAGGCTTCACCGTCGTGTACAGCACGGACGATGCGCCGGAAGACGTCGAAGAAGAGGTCGAAGAGGCCGCCGACGAACTGTTCGCGGACGCTCCGGCGGAAGAGATCCTCGAAGAGGCTCCCGTCGAGGAGATCGTCGAGGAAGTCGAAGAGACCGTCGAAGAAGTCGTCGAAGAAGCCCCCGTCGAAGAGGCTGTCGAAGAAGTCGTCGAAGAGCTTCCCGAAGAGGAAGAGCTGGATGACGCCGCCATCTTTGCCGCTGCCGACGAAGTCGTCGCCGCCGCAGAAGAGGCGGAGGCCGAAGCCGCCGAAGAAGTCGAGTCCGTCTTTGAAGAAGTCGCTGCTCCCGCCGCCGCTGCCGCTGCAGCCGCCGTTGCCTGGCCGGAAGAAGAGCCCGTCGTCGAGGAAGTCGTCGAAGAGGTCGTCGAAGAGGCCGAGCCGGTCGTCGAGCGCGAAGCGGAGCCGGAAGAGGACACCTACGAAGTCGAGTGCCCGAACTGCGGCAACGTGATGTTCATCGATGACAGCATCCTGGCCCAGGGCGGCGTCGAGTGCCCGAAATGCCACCAGCAGCTCGAGTTCGACATCGAAGAGGAAGAAGTCGTGGAAGAGGCTCCGGAAGAAGAGCCGGTCGAAGAACCCGCCGAAGAGGAAGCCGACACCTACGAAGTCGAGTGCCCCACCTGCGGCACCATCCTCGTCATCGATGACGAGGTGCTCGCGCAGGGCGGCGTCGAGTGCCCGAAGTGCCACGAGAAACTCGAATTCGAAGTCGAATACGAAGACTGAATCTGACAGAGAAAAGTCCAGGCACCGGCCGCCGGCCGGTGCCTTTTTTCACAACAGGAGCAGAAGAGATCTATGGAAACGAAAGAGAAGACCATCCGGAAAGTCTATGTGTTCCGCGGCCGCATCCTGACCGTCCGCAACGACGACGCCCTCATGCCCAACGGCTCCGTCTGCAACCGCGAAGTCGTCGAACACCCCGGCGGCGTCTGCGTACTGCCCGTCCTGGACGACGGTTCGGTCCTGCTGGTCGAGCAGTTCCGTTACCCCTACATGGAGGACCTGCTGGAGGTCCCCGCCGGCAAACTCGAGCCGGGGGAGGACCCCTTCGAGGCCGCCAAACGCGAGCTGCGGGAGGAGACCGGCATGGTCGCCGAGGAGTACTATGACCTCGGCTACGACTACCCGAGCCCGGGCTACTCGAGCGAGATCATCCGCCTGTACGCCGCGAAGGGCCTGACCGACGTCGGCCAGGCGCTCGATGACGACGAGTTCCTGAACGTCAAACAGCTCCCGTTCGACGACGTCCTGGAGATGATCTACGACAACCGCCTCCGGGACTCCAAGACCGCCATGGCCGTCCTGAAGTACAAGGACCTGAACGCCCTTGGAAAACTGGAAGAGAAGAAGATTTAAACGAAGAGAAAAGCTTCGCAGAAAAGTCCGGATCGGCGCCTGGGGGAAAGCCCGGAGCAGCACCTGCTGCGGGGCGCG
>JAGACE010000088.1 GCA_017614275.1 Clostridia bacterium
GACATGGTCCTCAACGACCTCAACGGCGAGAGCGTGTTCTGTCTTCCGGAATCCTCAGGGATCTATCAAGGGTGCAAGCAGGCCCTTGTCGAATTGGGTATTTTGTAAGGGAGGTCATTTATGAAAGATCTGAAACACCTCATCTTCTTTGAGAATCTTCTGGAGGACTGCAACAACGAACTCGTCCAGAAAGCTCAGGCAGAGGGGAAAAAATGCATCGGTAACATGTGTTACCAGACGCCGGAAGTTCTGATGGAACTTGACGGGGTCTTTTCTGCCCGCCTGCGTGCGCCGCGCACCGGCGGTTTTGAAATGGCGACGTACTACCTGACGAGTTTCCTGTGCGAGTACTCCCGGGCCATCCTGGAGCGCGCGCTGGAAGGCGGTTACAACCATCTGGACTGCCTGCTCGTCCCCGACGGCTGTACGATGATCAACCGCTGCGTGGAGAATATGGAACTGCTCAAAACCATCGACAAGGAGGGCTTCTTCTACAAGTATCTGGAAGTCCCCATGAAATGCGATGACAACGCGCTGAACCTGCTCGTCTCGGAGAGCCGCGCGAAGATCCTCCAGCCTCTCCACGATCAGTTCGGCTGCGATATCTCCGACGAGGCCCTGCGCAAAGCAGTGGAACGTTACAACAAACTCTGCCGTCTCGTCAACGAGATCGGCGACTTCCGCAAGGAAGACAACCCGCGCATCACCGGATATGAGTTCCACATCATCTGCATGTGCACCTATGTCTGCCCGAAAGACCTCCTCATCCCCTATCTTGAGGAGACGCTGGAAGAGCTGAAGACCAGAGAACCCGATGAGAAGCCGCCCTACCGTGCCCGTGTGGCGCTGGTCGGCTCCGAAGTCGACGACGTCGACCTCGTCAAGCTCATCGAGGACGCCGGCGCACTGGTCGTGGCCGACCGTTTCTGCTACGGCTCTCTCCCCGGACGGAAAGAGATCGAACTGAACGACGAAGAAGATGTCCTCCTGCAGATCTGCCGCCACTACATGGTCAACAGCCAGTGCCCGCGCCAGATGAATCTGGAGAAGGTCAACGGCAGAAAAGAGTACATCAACCAGATCGCCAAAGAATACAAAGTCGACGGCATCATTTTCGAGCAGATGAAGTTCTGCGATCCCTGGGCCTATGAGCGCACCACCGGCGCTTACGACATGCGGGAGAAATACAACTATCCGGTCCTGACCATCGACCGTCCCTACGCGGTCGGCATCTCCGGTCAGCTCCGCACCCGTGTCCAGGCATTCGTGGAGAGTGTTGAGATCAAAAAACTGCAGGGAGGGAAATAAGCATGGGAAAAGCTATCGGCTCTGAGCGCCTCGGCGATCTGTACACCGGCGGAAAAGTCAAAAAACGCCGTGAATGGCGCGGCGTGGAAGACACGCTTTACGATTACAAATGCTGGCTCGGCATCATGGGCATGCTTGCCAAATATCTGGTGCGGCCGCATTTCCTGAAAGGCTTCCTGCGGTATCGCTGGATGCTGAACTACATCTCCGTCCCGGCCATGATCGACAAGCATACGGTCGGCCTTCGGGGCAACCACCTGAAGATCGCCCACGAAGAATATGACCTGGTCGCGGAAGACGTCGCGAAACTTCTGGACACCGCGTTCAAAGCGGACAGATACTGCGGCAACGACGAGGAACTCTCCAAGAAGATCGTCGTCCTCGACGAGAACGAGATGTTCGCCATCATGAACGGTTTCCCGACCCTGAAGGGCATCTCCTGGGAGACGGCAGCCGTCTATGTCGCCGTCCTGCTGCAGGGCGACGCGGTCACCGGTTATCTCGATGCCATCCAGGAAATGGGTCTTCCGGGCGACGTCTGCCCGATGCCCGCCGCGGAAGCCGGCACCGCCGTGCTGGACGACTTCCCGCTCTTCGGCGCCTGCGCGGTCCAGTGTAATACGACCTGCGACGGTTCCCTTCTGGGCAACGGCATCATGGCCCGCCGCTATGAGAAAGCCGGCATCCCGGTCTTCCAGATCGCGGCTCCCCTTCGCCACACCGAAGAAGGCGTCCAGGAATATGCCGCACAGGAGATCCGCAACGCCATCAAGTTCATCGAAGACTGCACCGGCGAGAAATGGGACTGGGACTACTACTTCGAGAACACCAAACGCTACAACGAGGAAAATCGGCTCCGCTACAGCTGGATGGAGATGTCCCGCACGGACTATCCGCAGGTCATCGGCGCCAACCTCGCCCTTTACGCGGAAACGACCTACATGGCCATCGCCGGCCGTGTCCCGGACTTCGTGGAAGCCGACCGACGCATTACCAAACTCGCGCAGGAATCCTTCGAGCGCAAAGAGATGCTGGTCCCCGAGTATCGGCACCGCGCCATCATCTGGGGCGTCCAGGCGCAGTATTACACGGACTTTCTTCCGTGGCTGCAGAACTGCTGGGGCATCCTGCCGCTGGTCGACATGCTGAGTCTGGTCTACTGGGATCAGCTCTCCGAAGACGATCCGGAGCAGGCCATCTACGACCTCGGCAAGCTGTATCAGGAAATGATCATGAGAAACCGCACCCACGGCGGCTGGGAAGTCCTCCTGGACGACCTGTGGCGGTTCTGTGAGTACTACAGAGCGGACATGGTCATCCTTTGGGAGCACATCTCCTGCAAGGCCCTCACCGGCATGCACGGCCTCTTCGAGGAGCGCGCCAAAGAGCACGGGATCAAACTGGTCTGGGTCAACCACGACCTCATGGATCCCCGGGTCATCCCGAAGCAGAACATCCGCGACGACGTCAACCGTTACATGAGAACGGTCCTGATGGAAGAGCCCATCGATCCTTCGCTCGAAGTCCTCGACGACGATAAGCTCTGGTAATCACTGTATAGAAAGAGAGAGTCACGCTTATGAAATATTTTGGCGGCTGTGACGTAGGTTCCACCTACACGAAAGCAGTCATCCTCGATGAGAACGGCAAGATCCTTGCCGACACCACGATCAAATCCAAGATCAACGCGGAAGAGTCCGCGCGGATCGCGATGAAGGAAGTCCTCGACAAGGTCGGCCTGAAGTCCGAGAAAGAACTCGAGTACCTGATCGGTACCGGTTACGGCCGGAACAAGGTCCCGTTCGCCGACGAGAACATCTCCGAGATCTCCTGCCACGCGATGGGCGTCCATGTGACGAACCCGAACGTCAAGGCGATCATCGACATCGGCGGCCAGGACGTCAAGGGTATCGCCATCGATACCGACGGCACGGTCAAGAACTTCGCGATGAACGACAAGTGCGCCGCGGGCACGGGCCGCTTCTTCGAAGCGATGGCCCGGAGCTTCGAGATGTCCCTGTCTGACTTCTCCAAGCTGTCCCTGCAGGCGAAGAACGTCATCCCGATCTCGGCGCAGTGCACCGTGTTCGCGGAATCCGAAGTCATCACGCTGGTCGGTGAAGGCAAGGCGATGGACGAGATCGCGGCCGGCATCGAGATGGCGGTCGCGAAGCGCTGCTTCGTCATGGCGAAGAAAGCCGGCGCCACGGACAGCATCACGCTGACGGGCGGCTGCGCGAAGAACGACGGCCTGAAAGACGCCATCGAAAAAGTCCTGAAGATCAAAGTCGTGGACCTCGACACCGACCCGCAGCTGATGGGTGCTCTCGGCGCCGCGGAATATGCCCGCCAGAAGGGCATGGCTGCCTGAACCTGAAGGAGGAACACATCCATGAAAAAACTTCTGAAACTGGTCGGGAAGCTCATCCTGGCCGCCGTGGGCCTGTTCGCTCTGACCTTCGGCGTCTATATGGGCAACTTCGACATGAAACTGCTTGCCTTCCTGGAGCCCTATATGGATAAGATCTACGACTTGAGGAAGAGAGAGGATTACCGAGTATAATGAAACTCTACGATGAATGCCTCATCGGCGCCGAAGAACTGCTGGCGGACCTCCCCGTCAAACGTCTGGACCTTGCGAAGGCTCCGGACTGGCCGGACGTCGGCAACAACCAGGTCCTGTTCGCGAACGACACGGCCTATGAACTGGGCGGCGAGGGCTATCCCGCGCTCAGCAGCGTCGCGCTGACCGATCAGGAGTCCTTCGTGCCCGAAGATGAAGTCTGGCTCCTCGGCAAGGACCTGCCGGAACTGTCCGGCAGCTCCCCCTTTGCCCGGGTCACCTTCCTGCGGGTGGACGAAGACGCCATGGGGACCGGTGAAAAACTGTATCAGACCATCCGGAAGATCGAATACACCCGCTACCATCTGAACCCGAAGGGGTACATGATGCGGATCTCCTCGTTCTCCCACCGGGAAGCGGTCCGCGTCAGCAAGGAAGCGAAGCGGGACGGTCTCTCCTTTGCCAGCGTTGGCAAACTGTTCATCGAAGCTTACAAGAAGCAGCCTCAGGTGCAGGCGGCCAAGCTGATCTTCATCACCGAGCCGGACTTCCCCTATGACAAGCTGGAAGCCATCATGAAACGGTCGGAAGACATCACGACGGCCCTGGACCATCTGATGAGAGACGTGAAGATGGATTGCCATTCCTGCAGCCTCCGCGAGGTCTGCGAAGAGGTCGAAGAACTGACCCAGAAAGACTTTCAAAAAACATCATGAAAGAGCCCCGTTTCGCGACCTGCGAAACGGGGTCTTTTTCCGCGCCTGCTCCGTGCCGGGAACCGGTCTTGTGTAGCCATCGCTAACTGTGGTATCCTATCTCCCGGTCGAGGCCCCTGCGGTCTCCATCATTTTTTTGGGAGGAGTCCTCTTTGAACTGGTCATTTCTGTTTTTTGCCAATGCCATCCTGTTCGGCATCGGTCTGGCGATGGACGCGTTTTCGGTC
>JAGACE010000014.1 GCA_017614275.1 Clostridia bacterium
AAACTGTTTAGCGTCGTCGCTCTGGCGATGGCGGTCGTCCTGATGGCGGCCTGCCTCGGCGGCTGCGGCAACACCACCGGCTCCAAAGGCCAGATCACGCTGCCCGCTTACGACGGCATCACCGCGCAGCAGGTGAGCGGGACGATCCCCACCGATTTCAAAGTCGGCCTGATCTGCCTGCATGACAAAAACTCCACGTACGACAAGAACTTTATCGTCGCTATGGAGAGCGTGCAGCAGGAACTCGGCCTGACCAACGAACAGGTCATCATCGCGACCGGTATTCCGGAAGGCGCCGAGTGCAAAGACAAGGCTGTTGAAATGGCGGAAGCCGGCTGCAAAGTCATCATCGCCGACAGCTTTGGCCACGAGCGGTACATGATCGAGGCCGCCAGACAGTATCCGGACGTTCTGTTCGCGCACTGCACCGGTACCAAGGCCCACACCACCACCGACCTGCCCAACTACGTCAACGCGTTTGCCTCCATTTATGAAGGCCGTTACATCGCCGGCGTCGTGGCCGGCCTGAAACTGAAAGAAATGATCGACTCCGGCAAGATCACCGAAGACAAAGCCAAGGTCGGCTACGTCGGCGCGTTCACCTACGCCGAAGTCATCAGCGGTTACACCTCCTGGTTCCTGGGCGTGCGCTCCGTCGTTCCGTCCGCCACGATGGAAGTAACCTTCACCGGCAGCTGGTATGATGAGACGGCCGAGAACAACGCCGCCAAGAAGCTCATCAGCAACGGCTGCGTCCTGCTCAGCCAGCACGCGGACAGCATGGGCGCCCCGAACGCCTGCGAAGAAGCCGGCGTCCCGAACGTCAGCTACAACGGCTCCACCTATGCGGCCGCGCCGAACACCTTCCTGATTTCCAGCCGCATCAACTGGGCTCCGTATTACAAATACCTGATCGACTGCAAGATCAACAACCGGACGGCCATGAAGGACTACACCGGCACGATCAAGACCGGCTCCGTCGAACTGACCGACCTGGGCTCCGCCGTAGCGGACGGCACGCTGGACAAGGTCATCGAAATCCGCAAAGCGCTGGCCGACGGTACCCTGAAAGTGTTTGACACCGCCAAGTTCACCGTGGACGGCCAGAAGCTGGATTCCTATCTGGCGGACGTCGACGACATGGGCGACTATGTACCGGAGACCGAAGTGATTTCCGGCGGTTACTTCCACGAGTCCGAGAAGCGCTCCGCGCCGTACTTTGACCTGACCATCGACGGCATCACGCTGCTGGATAAGAACTTCGGCTGATCCGTGACGTCCGGGCTTGAAGCAGAATAATCCATGAGGAATGGGGACCGGTCGGGTTACTTACTGGTCCCTATCTCCTTTTTAAGAAAGTACGGGTGACTATGGGGAACAACTTAGCCATCGAACTGGTCGACATCACCAAAGCCTTCGGGACCAAGGTGATAGCCAACCAACACGTGAATATGGACCTGCGCGAAGGCGAGATCCTGGCCGTGCTGGGCGAAAACGGCAGCGGCAAGACCACGCTGATGAATATGATCGCCGGCATTTATACGCCGGACAGCGGCAAGATCATCGTGCGCGGGGAAGAGGTCGTCATCAAATCGCCGATCGACGCGTTCCGGTATCACATCGGCATGATCCATCAGCACTTCAAACTGGTGGACCTGTTTACCGCTGCGGACAATATCCTGCTGGGCGAGCGGATGCCGGACGGCTACGGGCACGGCCCGAAGTTTTTCCGGTGGCTCCGGTTCAACCATTTGTCCCGCAACCGGGTCAAAGACCTTCAAAAAACGGTGGACCGGTACGGTTTCGGCCTTGACCTGTCCCGGAAGATCTACGATATGTCGGTCAGCGAAAAGCAGACGGTGGAGATCATCAAGGTGCTCTACCGCGGCGCCGACATCCTGATTCTGGACGAGCCGACCGCCGTGCTCACCCCGCAGGAGATCGACAAGTTGTTTGCCGTGCTGCGCAAGATGCGCGACGAGGGCAAGAGCATCATCATCATCACCCATAAACTCAACGAGGTCATGGCCATCAGCGACCGGGTCTGCGTGCTGCGCAAGGGCGAGCATATCGCCACCGTCGAAACGGCCGCCACCACCGAAAAAGAGCTGACGGATATGATGGTCGGGCAGAAGATCGACCTGAACATCAACCGCGAGCTGCCGGTGCACCCGCTGCCCCGACTGATGATCCGCGACATGAGCGTCGTCAATAAAGGAGGGCGCACCGTGGTGGACCGCGTCTCCTTCGACGTGTGCGGCGGAGAGATCCTCGGCATCGCGGGGATCTCGGGCAACGGGCAGAAGGAACTGCTCGAAGGCATCGCCGGCTTGCAGCCAAAGGCCGGCGGGGACGTCATCTTCCGCAACCCCAAGCGCAACAAGCCCGTTACCTTCTATCACAAGGACCTGAAAAAGATCCGGGCCATGGCGGCCGAAGGGTTCTTCCATTATCCGGACGGCGAGCGCGTCGATCTGCGCGGCAAAAAGGATAAGGAGATCGTCCGCCTGGTGAACGGGGAACAGCTGCTGTTCTATGAGGACGAGATCATCGACCTGAAGGACAAATCCCCCCGCGAGATCCA
>JAGACE010000089.1 GCA_017614275.1 Clostridia bacterium
CCGGCGCCCGCGCCTTTCAGAAAGACGGAGTGCACGGCCAGGACCAGCATCAAAACGAGCAGGGCGCTCATCATGTATTTCGTCACACGTTCCACGCCGTTGCGAATGCCGAAGAAGCAGATGAGGAAGCCGATGAGACAGATCGCCACGGTCCAGAAGAGCATCTGGAGCGGGTCGCCCAGCATGGTGCCGAAGCCGCCGGTGACTTCGTCCGGGGTCTTGCCCACAAAGGTGCCGGCGATGTGCTTGAAGCCGTAGTTCATCATCCAGCCGGCCACGGTGGTGTAGTACATCATCAGCAGATAACAGCCGACGATGGACAGCCAGCGATACCAGTGCCATCTCGTGCCCTTCGGTTCCAGGGTCTCATAGGCCAGAGCGGCGCTCTTGCGGGAGGCGCGGCCGATGGCGAACTCCGCCGTCATGACGGGGATGCCGAGGATGACGAGGAACACGAGGTAGATGAGCATGAAGATGGCGCCGCCGTACTGCCCGCAGATATACGGGAATTTCCAGACGTTGCCGATGCCGATGGCACAGCCCGCGGACACCAGGATGTATCCTAAGCGGGAGCCGAATTGTTCACGGTCGTTGTTGGGCATGATGGGTTCTCCTTTTCTCTCAGAATCACAGGGTATCAGTGTACCAGTAGAAGGTAGAAAAGACAAGTATACAAAGATGAAAACAAAAAAGAGCACCGCCGCAGCGGTGCTTTCTTTTTTGTTTATTTGGCGTATTCGACCCAGTTGTCGCCGTCCGTGAGGTAGAGGTTGTCGCCCTCAATGGTGAACTGCTTTTCGAAGGAACCGTCCTTCGATTCGATCGAATTGGTCTTCCAGATGATATTGGTCTTCTTGCCTTTGGCGTCGGTCAGGATGCCGGAATGGTCCTTGTTCAGCTTGACGGTGGCGTACTTCGCGTCTTTTCCGGTGGCCTTGTAGGTGCCGGGATAGTAGCTGAACATGGTCTGATCCTTGAACCCTTTGAGATACTGGATGGAGTCGATGACACCGGAGAGTGCGTCGCTGACGGCGATGTCGATCTCGTCTTTGCCGCTCATGTGGCTGGTGACTTCGAACAGCAGCACGCCGCCGTTGTATTCACCGGCGATGGCCGTCATGCCAAGGCCCGAGCCGTTCTTGCCTGCGGGGAGCTCTCTCCAGTAGCCCCATTTGTCGCTGGTGCCGGGGAAGAAGCCCTCGGAGCGGGTGATCTTCGCATCGTCTTTGGTCCAGTCGGAGGTGACTTCATAGAGCACTTCTTCCGGAGCTTTGTTGGCGATGTAGCTGATCTCCACCATATTGGTGCCGGCGGATTTGCCGGTGTAAACGAACTGAGCCGCATGCTTGCTGACTTCAGCAGCTTCCATGGTCTTGCCGTTGTAACGGACTCTCCAGCCGTCGGGGCTGATGAACTCCATCTCTTCATTGGAGACAGCGGTCTTCGATTCTTTGCTGTCGGTCTTTTTGGAGTCTGCTTTTTTGGTATTCTTCTTGGTATCCGTTTTCTTCTCGGAT
Source organism: Clostridia bacterium (assembly GCA_017614275.1). Lineage (GTDB taxonomy): Bacteria > Bacillota > Clostridia > Oscillospirales > Acutalibacteraceae > RUG420. Next base: position 1,518 of record JAGACE010000089.1, read on the forward strand.
TTCTTGTTGTCGGCCTTGGCCTTCGTCTTTTTCGCTGTGTCGACCGAGACCGTTTTGGTGGCCTCCGCCGTGGTGCTTGCGGCCTGATCCCTGTTGCAGGCGGTGAGAGAGCACAGAAGGGAGAGGGCCATTGCCAGAGTGAGCACGAGTGTGATGATCCGTTTCATGATGATATCCTCCGCTTGATTCGATTGATTTATGTGTACTGTGCTTGTTAGTACACTTAGATGTTAGCACGGCTTTCTTCGGCTGTCAACACTTTTTTTGATTTTCGGTTTTCTTTTCCGGGGGCGATCGTTCTGTGCTTGAATTACGGGTTGTTTTCTGATATATTATTAAAAAATCAAATGCTAACGATTCATTTAAACGGCAAAGGCGTCGCTTGAACAGCGATGTTTTTTCTTTTAGGAGGGTATCGATATGTGTGGTATCGTCGGATATGTCGGAACGGAACAGGCGGCTCCGGTCCTGCTGGAAGGCCTGACCAAACTCGAATACCGCGGCTATGACTCCGCCGGGATCGCGGTCCGGGACGGGGACAAGGCGCCCGTCACCGTGAAGGAGAAGGGACGTATCTCCGAACTGAAGGAGAAGATCGGTCCCGTGGAATCAGTCGTCGGGACCTGCGGCATCGGCCACACCCGCTGGGCCACCCACGGCGCGCCGTCCGAGACGAACGCGCATCCGCACCACTCGGACGACGACGCGGTCATCGGCGTCCACAACGGCATCATCGAGAACTATGAAGAACTTCTGGAGAAGCTGAAGCGCCAGGGCTACAAGTTCTACTCTCAGACCGATACGGAAGTCGTCATCAAACTCATCGACTACTATTACAAGAAATACGGGGAAGGCCCCCTGCGCGCCATCTCCCGCGCCATCCTGCGTGTGCGCGGCTCCTACGCGCTCTGCCTGATGTTCGCGGACTATCCCGGCGAGATCTACTGCGCCCGCAACGGCAGCCCGATGATCATCGGCAAGAAGGGCAAGAACGCGTTCATCGCCTCCGACGTCCCCGCCATCCTGAACCATACCAGAAAAGTCTATTACATCGATAATATGGAACTCGCCCGCCTGAAGGAGGGCAGCATCGAATTCTTCAACATCGACTGCGAGCCGCTGGTGAAGACCGTCACCGAGATCACCTGGGACGCGGAAGCGGCCGAACGGGGCGGTTTCGAGCACTTCATGCTCAAGGAGATCCACGAGCAGCCGAAAGCGGTGCAGGACACCATCAACTCCGTGGTCGACGACAAGAACAAGATCGACCTCTCCGGCCTCGGCATGTCGGACGACGAGATCAAGGCGATCGAACACATCCTGATCATCGGATGCGGGTCCGCCTATCATGTCGGCCTGGTCGGCCAGTATGTCTTTGAAGACCTGGTCGGCGTCCCGGTCCGCGTGGAGGTAGCTTCGGAGTTCCGGTACCGCCGCAGCCCGATCTCGCCCAACACGCTGGCGATCATCATCAGCCAGTCCGGTGAGACGGCCGACAGCCTCGAAGCGCTGCGCAAGTGCAAGAAGAACAAGATCAAGACGCTCGCCGTCGTCAATGTCATCGGCAGCACCATTGCCCGGGAGGCAGACCATGTGTTCTACACCATGGCCGGCCCGGAGATCGCGGTCGCCACGACCAAGGCCTACTCCACCCAGCTTGTCGCCAACGACCTTCTGGCCATCGAGTTCGCCCGGATCCGGGGAGACCTCTCCAAAAAACAGGCCACGGTCTTGATCAAGGAACTGAAGGAACTGCCGGACAAGATCCAGCGGATCCTGGACGACAAAGAGCGGATCCAGTGGTTCGCGTCGAAGTTCGCCAACGCCAACGATATCTTCTTCATCGGCCGCGGCATCGACTACGCCACCTGCATGGAGGGTTCTCTGAAGATGAAAGAGACCTCCTATGTCCATTCGGAGGCCTACGCGGCCGGCGAACTGAAGCACGGCACCATCTCTCTGGTGGAGGACGGCGTCCTGGTCATCGGCGTCTGCACGCAGTCGGAAGTCATCGAGAAGACCGTGTCCAACATGGTGGAGGTCAAGTCCCGGGGCGGTTACCTCATGGGTCTTGCCACCGCCGGCAACTACAACCTGGAGGACATCGCGAACTTCTGTGTCTTCATCCCGAAGACCGACGAGCACTTCTCCACCTCCCTCGCGGTCGTTCCGCTGCAGCTGATGGGCTACTATGTCTCGCTGGCCCGCGGCGTCGACGTCGACAAGCCGAGGAACCTGGC
>JAGACE010000090.1 GCA_017614275.1 Clostridia bacterium
AGGATCTGGGCACGGACGATGTCCACGCCGGTGACCATCTCGGAGACGGTGTGTTCCACCTGGATCCGGGGGTTCATCTCGATGAAGTAGTGGTTGCCGTCTTTGTCGACGAGGAACTCCACGGTGCCGGCGGAGATATAGCCGACCTGTTTCGCGATCTTGACGGCGTCTGCCTGGAGAGCATCCCGGGTCTCGTCCGGGATCGAGAACGCAGGTGCGTACTCCACGACCTTCTGGAAGCGGCGCTGCAGGGAGCAGTCGCGCTCGCCGAGGTGGACGATGTTGCCGTACTTGTCCGCGAGGATCTGCACTTCGATGTGCTTCGGGTTGACGAGGAACTTCTCGATGAAGATGTCGTCGTTGTTGAACGCTTTCTTGGCCTCGCCCTTGACCAGGTTGAAGGCCTCTTTGACTTCCTCTTCGGTGTCGCAGCGGCGCATGCCGCGTCCGCCGCCGCCGGCCGCCGCTTTCAGGATGACCGGGAACCCGAAGGAGACCGCGATCTTCACGGCGTCGTCCGCACTTTTGACCGGCTCGGTGGTGCCGGGGATGGTGGGGACTTTGGCGGCCAGAGCGATCTGCTTGGCTTCCAGTTTATCGCCCATTTTGGCGAGGACCGAGGAAGGCGGCCCGATGAAGGTGATGTCGTTGTCCTCACAGGCTTTCGCGAACTCGGCGTTCTCGGACAGGAAGCCGTAGCCGGGGTGGACGGCGTCCACGCCGTGGTGCTTGGCGAGCTCGATGATGGACGGGATGTCCAGATAGGCCTGGAGCGGGCTCTTGTTCTTGCCCACGAGGTAGGCTTCGTCTGCCTTGATGCGGAAGAGGGCATTCGTGTCCTCCGACGAATACATGGCGACGGTGCGCAGGCCGAGGTCGTGGCAGGCGCGGAAAATATGGATGGCGATCTCGCCGCGGTTGGCGGCCAGGACGCGTCTGAATTCTTTTGTCTGCATGATTTCTTCTCCTGAACGTTATTAGTGGTCCGTACAAATCTTGTACGCGACCGAAATTGTTTCGCTATCACCATTTTAACGGGAAACGAAGTGTGAAACAACTGTTAATATTGACAATCTACCTACAATTATGTTCAAAAGTTAACAAATTCTGTGGAAAACCATGAGGAAACCGCGAAAAAAGTACACCGCACGCGGGTTCGCGGGCGATGTACCAAAAGGCGTTATTATCTGATTTGAGGGTCAGACAGCGTCGTCCTCCCAGCGGATCAGATGCACTTCTCCGGAATCCAGGGCCAGGAGCTGTTCGTTCGATTTCGGGAGCAGGGCGCTGGTCAGTTCCACCAGCAGTTTCCCGTCGTCCGCGATTCCTTTGACCAGGCCCCGGTAGGAGGCGCCGTTTCGCTCGAACGTGACTTCTTTTCCGGTCAGGAAGTCCCTGGCACGGTACTCCTTAAGCAGGGCCGGGTCGCCGAGGTGTTCGGTCCAGTACAGCAGGCGGCTGCGCAGGGCGACGCTCAGCCGGTTGCGGTCCAGGAAATCGATGCCGCCGGTGGTCAGGGAGCCCGCGCTGTCCTTCAGTTCTTCGGGGAACAGGTCCGTGCTGCAGTTGATGCCGATGCCGAGGATGACGGCGCTCGGACGGTCGTCCTCCCAGCCATAACTTTCGGTCAGGATGCCGCAGACTTTCCTGCCCCGGTAATAGAGGTCGTTGACCCATTTGATGCCGGGGGCCACGCCGACGGTCTCCTCAATGGCCTCCGCCGTGGCGACCGCCGCGGCCAGGGTCAGGAGGGACAGCGTGTCCGGCGCCAGAACATCCTCCTCCGTGCGGACCATGGAGACATAGAGCCCGGTGTCCGCGGGGGAGTAGAACGAATGGCCCTGCCGGCCCCGTCCGTCGGTCTGCGCGTTCGCGATGAGGTACAGACCGTCTTCGGCCTCGCCCGCGTCCAGCAGGCGGCGGGCCTCCAGGTTGGTGGAGTCGACTTCCTCGTAGACCCGGACTTTGTGGTGGAGGTCCACCACGTCTTCCATCAGAGGGAAGTCCGGGAGCAGGAGGGCGTCGATCGCCTCCAGAGATAATTCTGTCATAGTCTCACACCGTCGGATCGAGGAGGGCGCCGGCGCAGAGCCACGCGAACTCCTTCGGAAGATTGAAGCCGGTATTGTGGACGCCCGGAAGGTAGAGGAGCGGTTTGTCCAGTTCCTTCGCCAGGGCAACGGTCTCTTCATAGATGATGCGGCCCTTGCTCTGCTCGCCGACCGCGAACAGGACAGGCGCGTTCCGCAGAGCCTCTTTCGGGGTCTTGAAGCACAGGATGAGGCGGGCGTCGATCGGGTTCATCTCGCTGTCGACGGCCACGTTGTCGAGCATCTCCTGCGGCGCGGGCTCGCCCCGCTCGTCCGGAAAGAGGAGCGGCGGGAACAGGGCGCGCAGGCCGTGGCGGAAGGTGCGGGTGCCCTGCCAGGAGGGTTCGACACAGAGGAGCTTCCGGACGAGGTCCGGATGCCGTTCGACCAGCGTCATGCCGACGGGGCCGCCCAGGCTGTGGGCGACGACATAGGCGCCCAGGGCGCGGTCGACCTCGCTGGAGAATTCCCGGATGAGGACGGCGGCGTCTTCCGCATGCATGCCGGCGATGTCCTTCAGCGCCGCTTTTTCGGCGCGGGTGGCCTGTTTCGGGCTGCTGCAGGTCGGGGTGAGTCCGCTGCGCAGATAGCCACGGCGGTCGTACGCGACGACATGGAACGTGCGGGAGAGGGGTTCCGCGGTCCGGACGAAAAAGTCCGAGTCGGTGGCTCCGCCGTGGATGAGGAGCAGGAGCGGCTTGTCCGACTCGCCGGACTCCCGGACATAGATGGGTGTGCCGTCAAAACTTTTGACGGTCTGTTCTTTGTAATACATGAAGCGCCTCCCGGGCGATGGATTTCACAGGAGTCTATTATAATATACAGCCACTGAAAGAAACAACTTTTTTGAAATACTGTTTTGTGGTATACTACTCGGTAACATAAAGAGAGGAGTTGATTTGCTGTGTTCACTCTCATCGCCTGTATCGGCCGTTCCAACGAACTGGGGAAGGACGGGGACCTCATCTGGCACCTGCCCTCCGACATGAAGTTCTTCCGGCAGACGACCACCGGCCACACCATCATCATGGGCCGGAAGACCTTTGAGTCCCTCGGCGGCCTCCTGCCGAACCGTCACCATGTGGTCCTGACCCACGCGGACGAGAGCTTCTTCCCGGAAGAAGTGGAAGTCATCCATTCCTTCGCGGACGTCTACACGAAGTACCGGGACACGGACGAGGAAGTCTTCATCATCGGCGGAGGCGAGATCTACCGGCTCTTCTTCTCCTATGCAGACAAGATGTACCTGACGCAGGTCAACGAGATCTACTTCAACGCGGACACCTATTTCCCGGAGATCGACAGCCGCAACTGGGACGTCAGAGATCTGCAGACCCTGGACGAAGACGGTCACAAAGCCGTCATCCGGGAATACACCCGCAGGAAATAATGTTTTTACGATAAAGGATCTGATACGATGAAACTCGGAATCGTCGGACTTCCCAACGTCGGAAAGAGCACGCTGTTCAACGCCATCACCGACGCGGGGGCGCAGTCCGCGAACTATCCGTTCTGTACCATCGAGCCGAACATCGGCGTGGTCGCGGTCCCTGACGAGCGGCTGGACCTGCTGGCCGAGCTCTACCATCCGAAGTCGGTGGTGCCGGCCACCATCGAGTTCGTCGACATCGCCGGACTGGTCCGGGGCGCCTCCAAAGGGGAGGGGCTCGGGAACAAGTTCCTGTCCTATGTCCGGGAAGTGGACGCCATCATCCATGTGGTCCGCTGCTTTGAGAACGATGACATCGTCCACGTGGAAGGGTCCATCGACCCCGCCCGGGACATCGAGACCATCAACCTGGAACTCATCCTCTCCGACGCGGAGATCCTGGATCGCCGTCTGGAGAAGACGAAGAAGGCGATGAAATCCGACAAGTCTCTGGCCAAAAACCTCGCGCTGTACGAGCGCATCAAGGAGGCGCTGGACAACGGGCTCTGTGCACGGACCGTCGAGGTCTCTCCCGATGAGCAGCCATTGCTGGACGAACTGACGCTGCTGACGGCGAAACCCGTCATCTACGCCTGCAACATGAGCGAGGAGGACTTCGTCGACGGCATCGAGACCAACGCCCGCTACAACGCGGTCAAAGCCATCGCGGAAAAAGAGGGGAGCCAGGTGCTGCCCATCTGCGCGGAGATGGAGGCGGAAATAGCGCCGCTGTCCAAAGAGGAGAAGGCGGAGTTTTTGTCGGACCTCGGCATCGAACAGGGCGGTCTGGACTTGCTGATCCAGCGCTCTTACGACCTGCTGGGGCTCATGTCCTTCCTGACGGCCGGCGAGCCGGAAGTCCGGGCCTGGACCATCAAAAAGGGCACCAAGGCGCCGAAGGCCGCGGGCAAGATCCATTCGGACATCGAGCGGGGCTTCATCCGCGCCGAAGTCATCAACTACCGGCAGCTGCTGGACTGCGGGTCCACGGCGGCCGCACGAGAAAAGGGTCTCATCCGTTCGGAAGGGAAAGACTATATCATGCAGGACGGAGACGTCGTCCTGTTCCGTTTCAATGTGTGATCTCTGGTGAGTGAGCCAGTAAGATAGGAGGAACCATCCATGAGTATGAGAAAACGTTTTGCCGCGCTGCTGCTGACCGTTCTGATGGTCGCCGTTTGTCTGGTGCCTTCGTTCGCGAAGCCGGCGACATACAAGAATTATGCCGTGCTCGGCGACAGCATCCCCACCGGCTATATGATGGAGGGGTACAAGTATGCCGGCCGCAAGACCGTCCTGTGGCCCGTCGTACCGAACACTTATCCGACGTTTGTGGCGGAGGGCGTAGGCGCCAAGCACACCTACATGCTGGCGCACAGCGGATACCGTACGGCCGACCTGCGCCGGGTCCTCGATCCGGACTTTGCCGGCGACTACTTCAACGCCCGCCGTCTTCCGAAACAGGCGGACGCCTATGCCGTGGACGAGGCCGGTCTGGAGAAACTGCGCAAGGGCGTCATCAAGTATCTTGCGAAGTCGGATCTCATCAC
>JAGACE010000091.1 GCA_017614275.1 Clostridia bacterium
GCCTGCTCGAAGGCGAGAACATGGAATTCGTCCGCGGCAACTATCCGAAGGCCGATCCATTCACCTATCAGACGTCTGTGCCCGACATCTTCGTCGGCGGCGACGTCTACCACGGCCCGTCCTTCGTCATCAATGCCATCGGCGAAGGCCACGAAGCGGCAGAGTCCCTGCACCGCTATGTCCGTCCGACGGCCGGTTCCCTGACCCTCGGCCGCGAGCACAGACACTTCTTCGAGTTCGACAAGAACAACATTGCTGTCGATTCCTATGACAACTCGAAGAGACAGAAGCCCGAACTGGTCAGCGGCATCGACAAGGCCAAGACCTTCGACGAGTACGTCCAGTGCTTCACCGAAGAGCAGGTCAAGATCGAGACGGCCCGCTGCCTGAGCTGCGGCGCCTCCGTCGTCGACCCGGTCGCCTGCATCGGCTGCGGTATCTGCACGACCAAGTGTTCGTTCGACGCCATCCATCTGGAGAGAACGCATCCCGGCCGTTCGAACATGGTCCCGAGCGAGCAGCGCATCCCCGAGCTCGCCAAGTACCTGCCGAAGCGTGTCACGAAGATCGCCACCCGCGCGGTCAAGGACGCCGTGTCCAAAGTCACCGGCTGATCCGGATCAAACAAAAGAAACCCTCGGAAACTTCGGTTTCCGAGGGTTTTTGTTTTGTGTGTTCAGCACCAGCGGCCGCGTCCGAGGAAAGCGGCGGAGCAGGGGCCGACGGTGACTTTCCGGCCTTCCGCGTAGACGACGTTCATCAGCGGCGTCAGCCCGGAGAGCTCTTCGGGGAGCCAGTAGTCGATCTCGTGCGGATTGCGGTTCGCGATGACCACCAGTGCATCGCCCCGGGAAGAGAGGACCGGATGGGTCCCGTTCATGCGGGCGTAGCAGACACAGCCGGAGGTCCCGGAGATGGGCACGAACTGGCCCTCCTTCAGCACCGGGCAGGTCTTCCGCAGGAACCCGAGCCAGGTGTACCAGGACGTCAGGTTCGTGTCGAGGTGCGTCCAGGGGAAACCGCGGCGGTTGAACGGGTCCTTGTAGCCCTGCATGCCGGCTTCGTCTCCGTAGTAGATGGAGGGCATGCCCGGCAGCGTGAACTGGATGGCGGCGGCGATCTTCTCCAGCTTGACGCCCAGTTCGTACTGAGCCGTGGTCAGGGAGTGAGAGGCCTGCCATTCCCGGTCCTTGCCGGTGCAGTCTTCGCCGGCGAGCCGGGTGATGATCCGGATGGTGTCGTGCGTGCCCAGCATGTTCATGAGGACGTCCACGATCTCCTTCGGATAGTTCTCCGTGACGGTCAGGATCTTGTCGAGGAACGTGGCGGCGTCGTTGTCGGCCACGAAGTCGATGATGGCGCTCGCGAAGGGGTAGTTCATGACGCTGTCCAGTTCCTGCCCGAGCAGATACTTCCGGCGCTCATCGTAGGCGACCTTGTTGGAGGCGTCTTCCCAGACCTCGCCCAGGACGATGGCGTCCTTCTTGGTGGCTTTGGCACGGGCGTGGATCGCGGCGATGAACTCGTCCGGGAGCTCGTCGGCCACATCCAGGCGCCAGCCGTCAGCGCCGACTTTCAGCCATTTCTCGATGATGCCGCCCTCTCCGGCGATGTACTCCATGTAAGAGGGGTCCAGCTCGTTGACGTTCGGCAGGATGTCGAAGCCCCACCAGGAGTCATATTTGTCCGGCCACTCCGTGAAGCGGTACCAGCTGTAATAGGGCGACTCTTTGGAGTTGTAGGCGCCCAGGGAGGGGTAGCGGCCCTTCTTGTTGAAGTAGACGCTGTCGTCTCCCGTGTGGCTGAAGACGCCGTCCAGGATGATCCGGATGCCGTGCTGATGGGCGCGGATGCAGAGTTCCCGGAAATCTTCCTCGGTCCCCAGCAGGGGATCGATCTTCGAGTAGTCCGCCGTGCTGTAGCGGTGGTTCGTGTGCGATTCAAAGATCGGGTTCAGATAGAGGACGGTGACGCCGAGATTCCGGAGGTAGGGGAGCTTTCGCTCGATGCCTTTCAGATCGCCGCCATAATAGTCGTTGTTCCAGACTTTTCCGTCCGCGTCCGGCCGCCAGCGGGGTTCCGAGAACCAGGTGGCGTAATCCCGGTCAGAGGGGACGTGATACTTCGGGATCCGGGAGTTGAAGAACCGGTCCGGGAAGATCTGATACATGGTGGCGCCTTTGTAGAGGTCCGGCGTCCGGAAGCCTTTCTCATAGACGGTCAGCTGCCAGAGAGACGGATCGATGTGGATGTATCCGTTCGACCAGGCGCCCTTGTGGATCCGCTCCTCGGACCAGGGCGTGTTGTATTCGAAACAGTACCAGTAGAGGCCCGGCTTGTCGATGGACAGGGAGACCTCCCACCAGCGGGAACCGTCTTCGTAGTGGCTGGTCCCCACGAGTTCATAGCTGGTCTCTTCGCCGGTGCTGTCCTCCGTAACGAGCATACGGGCGCTGTAGCAGACAGCACCCGACGCGTAGGGGAGCAGCAGGCGGAACGTGACGGTCTCGCCGCTTTCCAGAGCTCCGTATTTGGTTTTATATCTGGGATCTCTCGAATTGTATATCAGAGCGGACACGCTCGCACCACCTAACAGGGATTATTTCATCGGCTTGCAGTGCCAGATGTTTTTCGCGTAGTCCTCGATGGAACGGTCTGCGGAGAACTTGCCGGAGCCGGCTATGTTCATCAGAGACATCCGGGTCCAGCGGTCCCGGTCGGCATAGGCGGCGACCATCTCCTGGCGGACGTTGTGGTAGTCCGCATAGTCCGCGAAGACCATGTAGGGGTCGTTCTGGATCATATTGACGGACAGCTCAGGGAACTCGTTCCCGTTGATGCCGCGATTGATGAATTCGATGACGGCTTTGATGTCCTCGTTGTTCATGAAGTACTGGCTCGGCTCATAGCGCGGCTGCAGGGAGGCGACTTCATCCGAAGACATGCCGAAGATGAAGATGTTGTCTTCGCCGACCTGCTCGTAGATCTCGACGTTGGCGCCGTCCATGGTGCCGAGGGTGACCGCACCGTTGATCATGAGCTTCATGTTGCCGGTACCCGAAGCCTCTGTACCCGCCAGAGAGATCTGCTCAGAGATGTCCGCAGCCGGCATGAGGTGCTCTGCCATGGAAACACAGTAGTCTTCGATGTAAATGACTTTGATACGGCCCTTGATGTCGGGGTCGTTGTTGATGACGTGTGCCAGGTTGACGATGAGGCTGATGATCTTCTTCGCCATATAGTAACCGGAGGCCGCCTTGGCACCGAAGATGTAGGTGCGGGGCGTGAAGTCCATGTTCGGATCTGCCTTCAGCATCAGGTAGTTGTTGATGATCTCATAGACGTTGAGGTGCTGTCTCTTGTACTCGTGGAGACGTTTGACCTGGACATCGAAGAGGGAGTCGGGGTCGATGACGAGACCCTGTTTCTCCTTGATGTAAGCGGCAAAGGCCTCTTTGTTCCGGCGTTTGATCTGGCCGAAGGTGTCAAGGACCTGTTTGTCGTTCGCGAATTCGCGGAGTTTGGCAAGTTCCTTCGCGTCGGAAACGAATCCGTCCCCGATGAGTTCGGCGATGTACGCCGTGAGCTCGGGGTTGGACTGACAGAGCCAGCGTCTGTGGGCAATGCCGTTCGTGACGTTCTTGAACTTGGACGGAGTCAGCTGATAGAAGTCGGAGAAGACCGTCTCCTTCAGGATCTCGGAATGGAGGGCGGAAACGCCGTTGACACTGTGGCAGGTGGCAACGCAGAGGTTTGCCATACGGACA
>JAGACE010000092.1 GCA_017614275.1 Clostridia bacterium
ATGCCTATGCCGTCGAGAACGGAGACGTCTATTTCGTCACGTCTTCCTGCCGCGGCTACGGCAAGCTGTCCCACCAGCCGCTCGACGAACTGCAGGCCGGCGCCCGCATCAACATCGGCGAACTGAAGAAGGAGCCGATGGACTTCGCGCTCTGGAAAGCCGCGAAACCCGGCGAGCCCGCATGGGACTCCCCCTGGGGACCGGGCCGGCCCGGCTGGCACATCGAATGCTCCGCGATGAACCGCCGCTTCCTCGGCGAGACCATCGACATCCACTGCGGCGGCAAGGACCTCATCTTCCCGCACCACGAGAACGAGATCGCGCAGTCTGAGTGCGCGAACGACAAGGCCTTCGCCAACTACTGGATGCACAACGGCTTCATCAACGTGGACAACGAGAAGATGTCCAAGTCCAAGGGCAACTTCTTCATGGTCCGGGAGGTCTCCGAGCTCTACGGCTACGAGTTCATCCGTTACCTGATGATCTCCAGCCACTATCGGATGCCCATCAACTATTCGCCGGACATCATCGAACAGCGCATCAATTCCTTAGACCGGCTCTACAACTGCCGGGACAACCTGGCCTTCGCGCTGGACAACGCCGAGGCCGGAGCCCTCGACGAGAGCCTGACCGCTGCGCTGGACGCGCACCGGGAGAAGTTCATTTCGGCGATGGACGACGACCTGAACACCGCCGACGGCCTGGCGGCCATCTTCGAGCTGGTCCGGGACATCAACACGAACGTGCTGAAGGACGGCACCTCGAAGGAGACCATCCAGTACGCCGCCGACCTGTTCGCGGAGCTCACCGGCGTCCTTGGCCTGCTCTATGAGCGCACGGCCGCCGGGGAAGAGAGCCTCGAAGAAGAGGTGGAACGGCTCATCGCCGAACGCACCGAAGCCCGCAAGAACCGCGACTTCGCCACCGCGGACAGGATCCGCGACGATCTGAAGGAACGCGGCATCATCCTCGAAGATACGCCTCAGGGCGTCAAATGGCACAAAGTATGATCCAGCTGCTCGCACGCTTTACGATCCAAAACCATACCGATCTGCATGACCCCTCTGTCCGGCGGGGTTACGGTACCTTATGCGGCGTCATGGGCATCTGCCTGAACCTCCTGCAGTCCATCGCCAAACTGGTGGCCGGCTGGCTGGCCGGGTCGGTGGCCATTGCCGCGGACGGCATCAACAACCTGTCCGACTCCGCCTCTTCCATCGTCACGCTCTGGGGGTTCCGCAACTCCGGGAAGCAGGCAGACGGAGACCATCCCTTCGGACACGGAAGAAGCGAGTACGTGGCCGGGATCGTCGTCGCGGTGCTGGTCATGGTCATCGGCGTGGAGATCATCAAAGAGGCGATCGGCAAACTCATCCATCCGGAGCCGGTGTCTCCGAGCCTCATCAGCTTCATCGTCCTCGGCGGGTCCGTCCTGCTGAAGCTCTATATGTTCGCCTATAACCGCGGCTACGGGAAGAAGCTGGACTCCCCGACGCTGAAGGCCGTGGCGGTCGACAGCATCGCCGACGTCTTCGTGACGCTGGTCGTCATCCTGGCGATGGTCCTGTCGAAGTTCACCACGTTCAAAGTCGACGCCTGGGGCGGCCTCCTCGTCGGCCTGTTCGTCCTGTACATGGGCTATCAGAGCCTGCGCGAGACCGTCTCCCCGCTGCTGGGCGCAAAGCCCGATCCGGAGTTCGTGGAGCAGGTCCGGGAGATCGTCTCCCGCCAGCCCCATGCGGAGGGCGTCCACGACATCGTCGTCCACGACTACGGCCACGGCATCCGGTACGTCACCCTCGACATGGAGGCCTCCGGCGCTCTGCCGCTGTCGGTCATCCACGACGAGGCGGACTTCGCCGAGCACATGCTCCGCAAGGAGCTCGGCTGCAAGGCGGTCATCCATGTGGACCCGGTCATGGAGGAGACGGAGGAGGTCAAAGCGGTCCGCAGGACGCTGGAAGAGACCTTCCGGCAGGAGTTCGCGGAGTTCGAACTGCAGGACGTCCGCATCGTCCCGCAGGAGTCGAAGGACCGGGTGGTGTTTGAAATCGACTTCCCGGTGGACACGATGGGGGAGGAAGAACCCCTTCGCAGACGCGTCAAAGAACTGGCGAAAGACGCCCTTCCGGACTACAGCGTCCGGGTGGTCGTCGACCATGAATATGTATAATAAAGAGCGGCCCGCAGCGAAGCGGGCCTCTTTTTTTTTTTGTAAATCGAAAACCCCGCGTTAGACGCGGGGTTCCGTGGAGTTATACGTTTGAACAAAAAGAAACCTCCTGTAAAATGAAAGTGCGACCTGGCAGTTGCATTTCAAAAAAGCAGGAGGTGCCGTTAATGAGCATCAACGACATTCATAGTTTATCCCATTCAAAGTGGAACTGCAAATACCACATCGTCTTCGCACCGAAGTATCGTAGAAAAGTGTTCTACGGAGAGAAGAAAGAAGCGATAGGAAAAATATTGAGGCAGCTTTGCGAATGGAAAGGTGTAAACATCATCGAAGCGGAGGCGTGTCCCGATCACATCCATATGCTCGTAGAGATTCCACCCAAAATAGCGGTTTCGAGTTTCATGGGGTATCTCAAAGGGAAAAGCGCAACGATGATTTACGAACAGTTCCCAGAGTTGAAGTATAAGTATCGAAACCGCGAATTTTGGTGCAAAGGGTACTACGTAGACACGGCAGGAAAGAACGCCAGCCGAATCCAGGAGTACATCAAGCATCAATTAGACGAAGATAAATTAGGGGACCAACTCCGGATTCCCGGAGCCGATCCCAAATCAAGCAAGAAGTAATTAACAGTAGAGCGAACGCAACTGCCAGAACTCGCGTTCACGCGTTTGACGCGTAGCGAGGAGCAAGGGCTTTGCCCGTCTACTAACAACCACACGTTTTACGTGTGGA
>JAGACE010000093.1 GCA_017614275.1 Clostridia bacterium
GCTGCGGAGATCATCGAGTATATCGACCGGCATTGTCAGGGGCATGTTTTGCTGATCGGCGGACTGTCGCTCGGCGCGCTGGTCCTGGTGGAGATCCTGTCTCGGCGGGCAGATATCTGCCAATATGCCGTTGTAGAGAGCGCGTCTCTGATCTCTTCGAAGCTGACCCATGCGCTGCTCGGACCGACGTTCGGCTCGAGTTACGGCCTCATCAGGAAAAAATGGTTCGCAAAACTGCAGTTCCGCTCCCTGCGGATGCGAGAGGATCTGTTTGACGATTATTTTGCCGACACCTCGAGGATCTCCAAAGACGATATGATCGCGTTCCTGAAGGCGAACACCGCGTATGAACTGAAACCGGAGATCCGAAACACGCAGGCAAAGGTGCGGGTCGCCGTCGGGGGAAAAGAGCAGAAGAAGATGCTCCGTTCCGCGGAGATGCTGCACGAGAGGCTGCCCGGAAGCCGGCTTGAGATAATGGACGGTCTGTACCACGGAGAGTACTCCATCAATCAACCGGAGCAATACGTAAAAGACATTCTGGAGACGGTCCGGGAGGAACGGAAGGCAAGGCTATGATCATTTTGATTACGGGAGCGTCCCACGCCGGGAAGACCCTTCTGGCACAGAGGATGCTCGAAAAGTACAAATACCCGTATTTGTCCATCGACCATTTGAAAATGGGTTTGATCCGCAGCGGCGTTACTAGCCTGACACCGGAAGATGATGACGCTCTGACGGAGTACCTGTGGCCGATAGTCAAGGAGATTGTAAAAACCGCAATAGAAAATCGGCAAAATCTTATAATTGAAGGTTGCTACATCCCATTTTGCTGGAGACAGGATTTTGACGAGCGGTATTTACCGTCAATTCGTTTTATTTGCCTTGCCATGAGCGAAAGATACATCGAGAATCATTTTGATGAGATTATTGGACATGAATCGGAAATAGAATCCAGATTGGTATATGCTGATTGTTCGATGGACGTTTTGAAGGCAGATAACAAGAGCATCATCAACGGATTTCAGCGTGTCGGGGAACAGGTTGTGTTAATTGATTCTGACTACGAACAGACGATAGAGAAGTTGCTGGTGTGACAAATTCCAGTTTGCGGAAATGATGCCGTCAATTCTGTCCACTCGACCGTTTCAGTAACCGAGAACTGCTCCACGAGGACGGTCGCGGCAACAGCGTAAGTATGTGCCTTTTTGTTCACGCTACCCACCCAAGGCACGTGGAGTGCGTGACATTGATGACGAGAAAAGAATGAACAAGCAGGACGGCATCGTGTGTCAGCAGAACCGTCCCCGTGACACACCCGTGACACCCGTGACACATCGGAGAAACCGGAGGAAAAACCAAATGGCATCGAGTAAAGAGTATCTGGAGTTCGTTCTGGAACAGCTTTCTGAAATGGACGAGATCTCCTATTGTTACATGATGGGAGAATATGTCCTCTATTATCGCGGGAAGATCTTCGGCGGCATCTACGACGACCGCTTTCTCGTAAAGCCGGTCAGGGCCGCAATGGAAATGCTGCCGGATGCCGCCATGGAACTGCCGTATGAAGGCGGAAAGGAAATGCTGCTCGTGGATGAGGTGGAGGACCGGGAATTCCTGAGTGGCCTGCTGGAAGCGATGTATCCCGAGCTTCCCGCACCGAAGAGGAAGAAATGATGGATATCAAAGACAGGCGGATCGATGGCGGGAAAGCCTTCGACTGGGGCAGGACCTCAGACGCGTATGCGCGGTATCGCGACATCTATCCGGACCTTTTCTATCAGAAGATCATCGACCGCGGGCTCTGTATCGAAGGCCAGAAGGTCCTGGATCTCGGGACCGGCACCGGCGTGCTGCCCCGAAACCTGTATCGCTATGGCGCCGAATGGACCGGGACGGATATTTCAAAAGAGCAGATTGCTGAGGCCAAATGGCTTTCGGTAGAGGACGGCATGGCGATCGACTATCTGGTCTCCGCAACCGAAGACCTCCGGTTTCCCTCCGCGTCCTTTGACGTCATCACGGCGTGCCAGTGCTTCTGGTACTTTGACCACGAAACGGTCGTGCCGAAACTGGCTGACTTTTTGAAACCGGGCGGCACGCTGCTGCTCCTCTATATGGCGTGGCTCCCCAAAGAAGATGTCATTGCGGGCGCCAGTGAGGACCTGGTCCTGCAGTACTCACCGGACTGGTCCGGAGCGGGCGAGACGAAACACCCGATCGAGATCCCTCCGATCGCAGACCGCTATTTCGAACGGACGGACCATGAAGAGTATGAACTCCGGGTGCCGTTCACCAGAGAGAGCTGGCACGGCCGCATGACCGCCTGCCGGGGCGTGGGCGCGTCCCTCTCTGAGGAGGAACTGACGCGCTGGGACAGAGAGCACCGAATGCTGCTGGAGGAGATCGCCCCGGAGCGATTTGACGTGCTGCACTATGCGGCACTGGCCGTCCTGAGAAAAAGGCCGGCCTGAACCACGGCGAGTACTCTGTTGATCAACCGGAGCAATATGTAAACGACCATCTGGAGACGGTCCGGGAGGAACGGACGGCAAGGCTGTGATCATTTTGATTACAGGAGCGTCCCCATCTGAGACAATACAAGAAGGAGTTTGTTTTTATGAAAGAGTACGAAAGAAGAGTCGGTACCGTAGTGCGGGGCATCCGGATGCCGATCATCCGGGAAGGGGACGACCTTGTCGAGATCGTCACGACCGGCGTCCTGGAAGCGGCGGAATTCGAGGGCTTCTCCCTGCGGGACAGAGACGTCATCGCCATGACCGAGTCCATCGTCGCACGGGCGCAGGGCAATTACTGCACGGTCGATGACATCGCGGCGGACGTCCGGGAAAAACTCGGCGGCGAGACCGTCGGCGTCATTTTTCCCATCCTGTCCCGGAACCGGTTCGCGATCTGCCTCAGGGGCATCGCCAGAGGCTGCAAAAAAGTGGTCCTGATGCTCTCATACCCCTCTGATGAGGTCGGCAACAGTCTGGTGCCCCTCGACAAGATCGACGCGTCCGGCGTCAACCCGTACTCCGATGTCCTGTCTCTCGAACAGTATCGGGCGGCGTTCGGCGTGAACAAGCACGAGTTCACCGGCGTCGACTATGTCGATTACTACGCGGACCTCGTCCGGGAAGAGGGCGCCGAGGTGGAGATCGTTTTCGCGAACCATGCCCAAGCCATCCTCGCCTATACGGACCATGTCCTCAATTGCGACATCCACACGAGAGACCGCACCAAACGGATCCTCCTTGAGGCGGGAGCCGCCGTGGTCTGCAGCCTCAGCGACATCATGAACGCGCCCCGGAACGGTTCCGGCTATAACGATCAGTACGGCCTGCTCGGTTCCAACAAGTCCACCGAAGAAAAGGTGAAACTGTTCCCTCAGGACAGCAAAGACCTGGTCCTCGCCGTGCAGGAAAAGATCCTGCAGGAAACCGGCAAACAGGTCGAAGTCATGGTCTATGGCGACGGCGCGTTCAAAGATCCCCAGGGCAAGATCTGGGAACTCGCCGACCCGGTCGTCTCTCCCGCGTTCACAGACGGGCTGATCGGCACACCCAATGAACTCAAACTGAAATACCTCGCCGACAACGACTACAAGCATCTGTCCGGCGAAGAATTGAAAAACGCGATCTCGGAATCCATCCTCGCAAAGGGCAGCGACCTGGTCGGAAATATGGCCTCCCAGGGCACCACGCCCCGCCAGCTGACCGACCTCATCGGCTCGCTGTGCGACCTGACTTCCGGCTCCGGTGACAAAGGCACCCCGGTCGTCCTGGTCCAGGGATATTTCGACAACTTCACGCACTGAGGAGGAGAACCATGTCGGTCTTAGCGGCATTCATGGTCCCGCACCCGCCGATGATCGTTCCGGCCGTCGGACAGGGGAGCGAAGAGCAGATCTTAGAGACCACCCGGGCCTATGAGAGAGTGGCCGACGAGGTGGCGGCATTGGAACCGGAGACCATCATCATCACCAGTCCGCACTCTGTGATGTATGCGGATTATTTCCACCTGTCGCCGGGCAAGGGCGCGAAGGGCTCCTTCCGGCAGTTCCGCGCGCCGCAGGTGCGCTTCTCGGAACAATATGATACCGAACTGGTGCAGAAGATCTGCGATCTGGCGGCCGCGGAGAACTTCCCCGCGGGCACCCTCGGAGAGCGGGACTCCGCGCTCGACCACGGCACGATGGTGCCGCTGTGGTTTCTCCGAAACAAATACAAAGACGGAAAGATCGTCCGCATCGGCCTGTCGGGCCTGCCGCTCACCGAGCACTATCGGCTGGGGCAGTTCATTGCCGAGGCCGTCGACCAGACCGGCCGGCGCGCGGTGATCATCGCCAGCGGCGATCTGTCCCATAAATTGCAGGACTACGGCCCGTACGGCTTTGCCGCGGAGGGGCCGGAGTACGACCGGCGGATCATGGACGTCTGCGGACGCGGCGCGTTCGGCGAACTGTTCGAGTTCAGCGAGACCTTCTGCGACCGCGCCGCGGAATGCGGGCACCGGTCCTTCGTGATCATGGCCGGGGCCTTTGACGGGCTCCGCGTCAAGGCGACCGAGCTGTCCCACCAGGACGTCACGGGCGTGGGCTACGGCATCTGCACGTTCTACCCGGACGGAGAGGACGAGACCCGGCATTTCCTGAAGGACTACAACGAGAGACTCGAACGGGAGTGCCGCGAACGCGCGGAAAAAAGCGATGCGTATGTCCGGCTCGCGCGGGCTTCTGTGGAGGCCTGGGTCCGCGGGCGGCAGCACATCGCCGTGCCCGAAGGGCTCCCGGACGAGATGCTCACACGGCGGGCGGGGACATTCGTCTCCATCCACGAGCACGGCGCGCTGCGCGGTTGCATCGGCACGATTATGGCCACGCAGGACAACATCGCGGAGGAGATCATCCAAAACGCGATCAGCGCCTGTTCCTCGGACCCGCGGTTCCCGCCAATCACCCCGGCGGAACTGCCCGCCCTGGAGATCAGCGTCGATGTTCTGGGCGACCTGGAGCCGATCGCTTCC
>JAGACE010000015.1 GCA_017614275.1 Clostridia bacterium
CGCCCATGTTCCACTTGGAGATGCCCATGTGGGCCACTCCTTTCGGAAGCATGATGCCGAAGGCGTGCTCGATGAGGCTCTTGGAAACGCTCGGACCGTTCGGTTTCCGCAGGGCGGCCAGGCCCCAGAACGTGAAGAACATGGTGACCTTCTTGCCCATGGCGGCGGCGCCGTTCGCGATGATGAACGAGGCCATGACCTTGTCCATGTCGCCGGAGAAGACGACGATGGTCTTCTCGCTGTCCGTCTTCCCGGGGACCACGGCGGTGCCGGTCTCGGCAGCCGCGGGGCCTCCGGTCAGGCCCTTCATCAGGACGGCCTTGTAGTCTGTGCCGTCCTTGCCGGCGGAGATGAGCGTGTTGCCGGTGGTGGCGCACCAGGCGCCGATGTCTCGCACGAAACCGGGGTCGGAAGCGGTGACTTCCAGTGTATCGCCGTCCGCCATGGAGCCGACGGCCTCGTAGACTTTGACGATGGGACCCGGGCACTGGAGCCCGATGCAGTCCAGAGTGATCTTCTTGCTGTCAGCCGGCATGGTGAATCCCTCCTTCGGGGCCGTGGTTTCCTTGTTCACGGTCGGCAGCTGGATGACCGGGGTGGCGGTCTCTTTCTTATGGGTAGTGGTGTAGAGGCGCGTGCCGCCCGGGTAGACGAGCACGTTCTCAAAGCCGTTCTGCCGCAGGATGCGGGACGCGTTGTACGCCCGGACCCCGATGCCGCAGAAGACGACATAGGTCTTGCTCTTGTCGAGTTCGCCGAGGCGGTCGCGGAGCTGTCCCAGAGGGCTCTCCACCGCGTTCGGCAGTTTCAGGACCATGCGTTCCGCGTCCTCCCGGATGTCCAGGATGACGGCGTCCGGCGTGGTCTCGTCGAAGTTCCAGTCCGCGAACGTCACGAGGCCGTTCAGGGCGTTCTGCGCGGTGAAGCCGGCCATGTTGACCGGATCCTTCGCGGACGAGTACGGGGGCGCGTAGGCCAGTTCCAGGTCCGTCAGGTCGTCCACCGTGGCGCCGAGCCGCTTGGCCACGCCCAGGGTGTCGATGCGCTTGTCCACGCCCTCATAGCCGACGATCTGCGCGCCGAGGATCTGGCTGGCGGCCGGGTCGGCCTTCTCCACGATGAGTTTGATGACCATCGGGAGCGCGCCGGGGTAGTAGCCGGCGTGGTGGTTCTGGGTGACGTAGACCACTTCGTAGTCCTCGCCCTTCTTCAGGTCCGCGGCAGCCAGCTGTTTTTCGTTCCGGCCGGTGCAGGCGGCGGTGTAGTCGAACACTTTGACCACGCTGCTGCCCTGGGTGCCGGCGTACATGATGTGCGGCCGGTCGCCCTGTGCCACCGCCACGATGTTGTCCGCGGCGATGCGTCCCTGTTTGTTCGCAGGGCCCGCCAGCGGGACCATGACACGGCCTTCCGTGTTGGCGTCCCGCACTTCGACGACGTCTCCGGCGGCGAAGATGTTCGGGTCCTCGGTCATCATGTAGTCGTCCACGAGGATGCCGCCCCGCTGGTTGAGCGGCAGGCCGGCGTCCTTCGCGATGGCGCTGTTCGGGCGGACGCCGATGGACAGCACGACGAGCTCGGCGTCCACGGTCTTCCCGCTCTTCAGTTTGACAGTCACATAGGTGTCATGGTCTTCAAAGGAGTCCACCGGGTCGCCCAGTTCCAGGGCCACGCCCTTGTCGCGGATCTCCCCGTGGAGCATCTGCGCCATCTCGAAATCGAGCGGCGCCATGACCTGATCCAGGGCCTCCAGGATGGTGACGTCCACGCCGGCCTCTTTCAGGTTCTCCGCCATCTCCAGGCCGATGAACCCGCCGCCGACGACCGCCGCCGTCTTGATGCCCTCTTCATACACCATCTGCCGGAACAGGTCCGTGTCCCCGACGGTCCAGAGCGTATGGATGCGTTTCGCGTCGATGCCCGGGATGGGCGGACGCAGCGGCGACGAACCGGTGGCGATGACCAGTTTGTCGTAGGATTCTTTGTACTCTTCTCCCGTCTCCGTGTTCTTCACGGCCACGGTCTTTTCCGCGCGGTCGATCGCCGTGGCCTCGTTGCGGGTGCGCACGTCGACCTTGAAGCGGTCCCGCATCTGCTGCGCCGGGGTGACGAGCAGGGAATCCCGCGAGCGGATGACGTTGCCCACGTGGTACGGCAGGCCGCAGTTGGCGTAGGAGATGTAGTCCCCGCGTTCGAGCAGGATGATCTCCGCGGATTCGTCCAGACGGCGCAGGCGTGCCGCGCAGCTGGCGCCGGCGGCCACGCCGCCGATGATGATGACTTTCATGATGGGTCCTCCTTGCTTTGAAAATCAGTCCGCATTCCCTCGAATGCTTCTACCCCGAGTATAACAGATACCCGGGGTAGTTTGTACTGCGATTTATGCTTTATTCCGTAAACAGAGGAGTGGAGTAGTAGCGGTCTCCGCTGTCCGGCAGGAGGGCCACGATGGTCTTGCCCGCGTTCTCGGGCTTCTTCGCCTCTTCCAGGGCGGCGTGGA
>JAGACE010000094.1 GCA_017614275.1 Clostridia bacterium
CGCTACGACTTTCCCTGTGTAATCGAACATAAACATTCCTCCTAAAATTGTTTATTTTTTAACATTTTTGCATAAATCTATTGTACATTTATCTACAATACTTTTCAATAAGCAAAAGAAAATGTCTTTCTTTACTTAATTGACAGTGCCGTTCCGGAAAAGGTATGCTTAGAACAAGAAAAAGGGGAGCGGAGGTGATGAGATGGAGTGGCTGAATGTCTATGGCCTGGTGTTCGTGGTCGTGCTTCTGATCCCGAATATCGTCTATGCGGTCCGGCACAAGAACGACACGCCGCCGGAGGAGAGCAACAAGGCCCTCGAACTGCTGGAGCAGATCGGGCGCTTCGGCTGTCTGTTTTTCATGGTGTTCCATCTGCCCGGAAGCATGTTCGGATGGTGGTCCGATGAAGCGTTCGCGATCTATCTGATCGTCGATACCGTGCTGGTGCTCGCCTACTGCCTGATGTGGATCGTCTTTCGGAAGAAGACCGGGGTGGCCAAGGCTCTGACCCTGTCTATCCTTCCGTCGGCGCTGTTCTTCTTCAGCGGGCTCATGACGCGGTCGATCCCGCTGGTCCTGGCGTCGATCATTTTCGCGGCCACCCACATCTCGATCTCCTACAAAAACGCAGTATAAGAGAATCACACAAAACAATGAACCGGAGGAACGAACATGGATGAGAAACAAAGAAACGCGCTGAATGTCCTTTTGAAGGACGGGTTCGGTTTCGGCTTTGACGCCCTGGCGGACAACGAGGTCGACATCGTGAATGCCCTGATCGACAAGGCCTATGCAGACACGCTGCAGGGCGTCGTGGAAGTGGACCCGGCCGCCAGAGAAGAGGCCGAGGCGAACGTCAAAACGCTGATCGACGAAATGCTCAACAACAAGATCGACTTTGAGCGGGAAGGGCTCGATACGTGGCTCGGCTGCCTGTACCGGGAGATCGTGAAATACTATAAGGATGCCGGGCTCACGGACGAGAACCCGATGACCACCGACCTCTCCAAAAAGTGGGTCACCGCGTTCCTGGACGACCTGACGACCGTCGTCGACATCGCGTCGCTGGACAAGGATCTCAAAAGCAGTTATTCCTTCAACTACTATCAGGAAGTCGTGGACACCTTCCGGGACTGCTTCCCGAAGCCCGAGGCCGGCTGATCGCACCCCAACCAACAACAAAAAAGAGCTGAGAGAACACTCTCAGCTCTTTTCTTGTTTTGTTTAAAAGTAAGTGACGAACAGCAGGAAGTTGAACCAGACCATGTCTTTCAGATCCCCCATGAACGAAACGCTTTTCTCCAGCGTTTTGAAGCCGTCGGGGTATTTGGTCAGGTCTTTGTCGTAGAGGTCTTTGTTCTGCTGTTTGTAGGTCAGGAGACCGAGTACCAGTTTCAACATAGCAGTTCCCTCCTTTAATAAGACGCCACGAAATCGCAGACGGCCTTCCAGTTCTCCCGCTTGCAGTCCGTGGGATAGGACAGCATCTTGTCCGAACTGAAGATGTAGCCGCCGTCGGAGCCGAGTTCCTCACACAGCCGTTTGGCGTAGTCCACACAGGTCTTGACGTCGGCGCCGCCGAGCATGGTGGCCGGCATGCCGCCCGCCACGCAGATGTTCGGGAGCTCTTTCCGCATCTTGAAGACGTCGTTCGTCTCCGCGAGCAGGGCGAAGTGGCCCTTCGGCAGCTGCTTGAAGAAGGGGTACAGCCGTTCGCTGTCGCCTTCCACGAACAGGAGGACAGTCTTGTCCCACTTCTCCGCGAATTCGGCCGCCTTCTGCAGGCCGGGCCAGTAGTACATCTCGAACTGTTTCGGGTTCATGATGGTGTGGGCGATGTACACCATGGCGCCGTCGAACGCGCAGTCTCTGTTGTGACCGTGCGGGCCCTGATACGCGTCCATGTCGGGCTCGTAAATGCTGTCCAGCGCATCGCATGCGGCCTTGACCTTGTCGGGCATGCGGCGCATGTCCCGGCTGAGGCCCTTGATGCCGCGCATGAAGTCCATCATGATGTCCGGGCCGTTCATCATGTAGAACGGGCAGTCCATGTCGTACAGGGTGGGGATGCCGTACACATACTTGTAGATGTTCTGGTTCGCCACGTAGTTCAGCAGATATTTGATGAACGCGTCCATGCCTTCGATGTACGCCTTGCCGTTCGCGGGCGTCTGCAGGTTCTTGCACTTCCGGGGCAGGAACTTCTCCCAGATGAAGGTCATCGGATCGTTGATGAGTTCATCGTATTCGTCCGGTTCCAGGAACGATTCATCGACGATGTTCATGCCGCCGATCTCATCATTGATGATGTAATGCTTGTCGCTGCCGAGGTACTGGGTGAAAGAGAAGGGGTTGCGGGTGCCCAGCTCAAACACGACGTCGGTCGGGTAGGTCTTCGCGTAGTGCATGAGCGCCTTGCGGATGTTCTTGTTGCTGTACAACGCCTCGCTCAGGGTGAAACCGGCGTCCAGGTACTTCCAGTTCCACGCGTTGCACAGGATCGGGATCCGCTCGGGACGGACCTCCATCTTCACCGCCTGGGTGATCAGACGCGCGCGGTGATAGGTCTCGAGTTCTTTCAACATACGCTAATACCTCCTCTTATAAAAACATACAATACCCGTATATGCATATAGTATACCATCGGTATGTTTTGGTCAATTGACAAATATTACAAAACCCCGAGGCACGATTTGTGCATCGGGGCAGTTTGTTTTTGCAGAGTTTTTCAACAGAAAACGGCGTCGAAGATTCTTTTGATGTCCGCTTTGACGTCGTTCTCCTCATCCCGCGCGCTCCAGTTGACGGAGGCGCCGAACAGGCCGGAGTAGAACGCGAAGAGGAGGTCCCGGGGCTCTCCCGGGTTGGTGATGGCGCCGCTTGCCTGCGCCTGCCGGATCAGCTCCAGAAGGGTCTTGCTGTAGGAGGGATCGATGCCCGGACCGTCCAGAAAGCTTTCGGCGCTGAGCACCCGGTTCCCCTGGGCCAGATCGACCCGCCAGAGCTCCGCCATGGAGTTCCGGCCGATGTCGTCGACGGCAGAATCCACGCCAATCTCCAGGATCTTCCAGACCTTTTCCTTCGGGGGCAGGTCCTGCGCCAGGATCTGCAGGGTCCGGTCGATGGTCCACATGGACGAGGCGCTCCAGTACTGGAGGATGATGTCGTCCTTCGAGTCGAAATGGTGATAAAAGGAACCCTTTGTGACGCCGGCCGCTTCGCAGATCTTGTTGACGGTCACGTTCCGGTATCCTTCTTCCCGGAACAGCCGGATCGCGGTGCGGCTGAGTTCGTCTTTTGTCACTTTCATCGTCGGATTCTCCTCCCGGTCGGTATTGTTTGCTCAGTACAGCACGCAGGCCGTGTAGGCGATGGTGCCGGGGCCGTGGTAATAGGGGACGTCGTTGTCCTTGCAGACTCTGCTGACGAACAGGCCGTAGGCCTCCATGGAGGACATGGCCTTGTCCGGGAACCGGCAGGGCTCCGGATAGGCGCACTCGGCGCAGACCAGACAGGCGCCGGCGCCCAGGACCAGACAGTCCGGATACTCTTCCCGGATACGCTCCGAGAAAGCCAGCAGGGCGTCTTTCAGCCGCTGCCCGGTCTCCGCGTAGGCTTTGACGTCGATCGCCTTCTCCAGTTTCCCGACGGTCTGCAGGATGAAGCCGTTCTCATACTGCCGCATCCGCGCCTCGCACTCTTCCAGAGTGCCGCAGGCCGGGGGACAGGTCCAGTTGTGGTCGTAGGCGTGGCATTTGTCTTCCGCGCAGGTGTCCCGCACCCAGGCTTCGGTCTGCAGTTTGGAGACATCCAGCGGGGCCGCTTCATCGAAGCCGCACTCTTTGGCGATGGACAGCCAGTCAGTCATGGCGCACCTCCCGGAAATTCATGGTCTTGGCGAATGTATGCATGAAGTCGTCGAGGTTCGCGAGCTCGATGGCTTCGATGTGTCCTTTCAGTTCGCCCGTGTGCGCAAAGGCGTCTTTGCTGCGGGCGATGAGCTTCGCGCCGCTGCCGGCGGCATTGCCGACGGCGGTGATGCGCCCCTGCAGTTCCTCCGGCAGGAGGCCCATGCGGCAGGCGTTGTTCGGGTCCAGGAAGGAGCCGAAGGCACCGGCCAGCAGGACGCGCTTGATGTCGGTCAGTTCCAGGCCGAGGTACCTGGCCATCAGCTCGATGCCGGCGGCCACGGCGCCCTTGGCGAGCATGACCTCCCGGATGTCGGTC
>JAGACE010000095.1 GCA_017614275.1 Clostridia bacterium
CGCCCGAAACTCCGCGTGTATTCGCGCATCAGCGCCGCCAGGTCCTCGTCCGCGGAACCGGGCAGCATCCGCCAGGTCCAGTTGCCGAGCGCCACGCCGGGCACGTTCATGCGGGCGTCGGTGCCGAGGCCCAGCCAGTCCTGCATCTGCGCGATGAACAGGTCCGCGGGACTGCCCATGCCGCCCCGGATGAAGGCGAGGTGCTCGCCCTCTTCCTCCGAGATGCCCAGGTACTCCCGGGCCACCTGCTTGTCCTCGTCCGGGACCTCCGGGTCGTGCAGCCAGCCGACCACGGTGTCGTTGTCGTGGGTGCCGGTGAAGACGATGGAGTTCTTTTTGCACCGGTGGGGCAGGTACTTCGAGTCCGCGTTTTTGGTGAAGGCGAACTCCAGGATGTTCATGCCGGGGAAGCCCGAGTCCTCCAGCAGCTGGTCCACGTCCGGGGTCAGGATGCCGAGGTCTTCGGCGATGAACTCCGTGCCGTAGAACCAGTCCCGCAGCACGCGGAGCAGGCTCATGCCGGGGCCGTTGTGCCACTCGCCGTCCTGCGCGGTCTTCGCGTCATACGGGCAGGCCCAGTAGGACGCGAACGCCCGGAAGTGGTCCAGACGGAGCACGTCGTACATCTTGACGGCGCCCTCGATGCGGCGGATCCACCAGCCGAAGCCGTCTTTTCTCATGGTGTCCCAGTCGTACAGCGGGTTGCCCCAGAGCTGGCCGTCCTTCGAGAAGTAATCCGGCGGGACGCCGGCCACTTTCTTCGGGATGTTCTCCTCGTCCAGCTGGAAGAACTGCGGCTCGCGCCAGATGTCGGCGGAGTCGGCCGCCACGTAGATTGGCAGATCGCCGATGATCTTGATGCCGAGGCGTTTCACGTACTCCCGCAGGGCGTCCCACTGGCAGAAGAACAGGTACTGGACGTAGGTGAAGTAGTCCACCCGCTCCGAGAGGAGCGTGCGGTACTTCTGGATGGCGTCCGGCTTGCGGAGCCGGATGTCCCGGTCCGGCCAGTCGATCCAGCTGATGCCCTCATAGTGCTCCCGGAGCGCCATGAACAGCGCGTAGTCCGGCAGCCAGACGTTGTCCCCGACGAACCGTTCCACTTTGGTGCGGTCCCGCGCGAAGCCGTTCTCGAAGGCCGTCTGCAGGACGGTCTCCCGGTTCTCCTTCAGGGCCACGTAATCCACGTGGGCGGGGTCATCGCCCCAGTCGAAGGACTCGACATACTCTTTGGTCAGGAGCCCGTCCTCGACGAGGAGCTCCAGGTCGATGAGATAGGGGTTGCCGGCGAACGTGGAAAAGCTGGAATAGGGGCTGTCCCCGAGCCCGGTGGGCCCGAGGGGCAGGACCTGCCAGTACTTCTGGCCGGCAGATTTCAGAAAGTCCGCAAACGCGTACGCCTCTTTGCCGAGGGTGCCGATCCCGTACTTCGACGGCAGGGACGTGACGGGGAGCAGGACTCCGCTTGAGCGTTCCATGAGGTCATTCCTCCACAACGCGCCGAAACAGCGCGGAAAAGTCTCTCTTATTATACACGAAAGAGAGGCGATTGCCACCGTGTTTCTGTGGTATACTGGGGACAGGAGGCGATGTGTTTGGAGAAGCGTGAATTCAAAAAGCTTGTGAAACAGGCACAGACGAAAAAACTGACCCGGAAAGAACGGGCGAAGGCGCCCGGCGAATACCTGAAACTGCCCTGCGGCTACACCCACTATCAGAAGGTGGAGGGCACCGATCCGAAGAAGCTGCCGGTGGTCCTGGTGCACGGATACAGCACGCCCTATTTCCTGTACGACCACGTCTTTGAAGGCCTTGTGGCGGACGGGTACACGGTCATCCGCTATGACCTGCTCGGCCGCGGCCTGTCGGAGCGCGTGAAGTCCGATTACGACCCGGAGGCGTTCGCCGACCAGCTGAAACAGCTGACGGACAAGCTGGTCCCGGGGAAGAAGTTCATCGCCATCGGCTGTTCCATGGGCGGCACCGTCCTGGCCTGCTTCGCGGCGAAGTACCCCGGCCGCATCCAAAAGCTGGTCCTGTACGCCCCCGCCGGCATGGACAGCTTCAAACCTCCCTTCTACATGAAACTGGCCATGCTCCCGGTCCTCGGGAAGCGCATCTTTTCCGCGGTCATCATCAAGTCGTCCCTCGGCCGCGCCGCAGACGAGCTCCTGCACTCCAGTCAGGAGGTCAAGGACGACTACGTCCGAAAGATGGCCTACACCATGCAGTACAAGGGCTACATCAACGGCACCTACCAGAGCCTGAAGAACGTCATCCTCGCCACGAAACAGGATACGAAATACTACAAAAAGATGGCGAAGCAGAAGATCCCCACCCTCGTCATCTGGGGCACGGAGGACAGGACCATGCCCATCTACCAGCTGGACCGCATGGTGAAGGTCCTCAAACACGCGGAGTTCGTCATCTTCGAAGGGGCGAGCCACATCTTCCTCTACGACGAGGGAGAGCGCACCGTGGCCCACACCCTGCCGTTTTTGAACGAGGAGTAAAGGAGGAACCTCATGTCATTCATGTACCTGGCCTACATCGGCCTGCTCATCCAGATCATCTTCATCTACGTCGAACAGCAGAAGAAGTACGTTCCGGCCGTTGCCCTGAAGGGCACCGCCTCCCTGTTCTTCGTCCTGCTGGGCCTCTTCGGCCTGTCGCTCTCGCCCCTGCCGGGCTTCGCGAAAGTGGTCGTGGCCGGCCTGCTCTTCGGTCTCATCGGCGATGTGTGCCTGAACCTCCGGTTCGTGCTGGAGAACGCCGGACAGAAGATCTTCCTCGGCGGCATCCTCGCGTTTTTGATCGGCCACATCCTGTACCTGGTCGCCCTCATCCCGCTGTGTGAGAAAGTCTGGGTCTGGCTCATCGTCGGCGTGGCCGTGGCCGCCGCCCTGCTGTACTGGATCCTGACCTCCGTGGAGGCGGAGAAGGCGTTCAAGATCTTCGGCGTCGTGTACATCGGAGCCGTCGTCCTGATGACCGCTGTGGCGGTCGGGGTCTTCCGCACCCGCGGGACCCAGGGCTCGCTCCTCTACATGGTCGGCGCCGTGCTGTTCACCCTGTCCGACGTCATCCTCATCTTCAACACGTTCACCAAAGACGGCAAAGCATGGATGCGTCCCGCAAACCTCCTGCTGTACTACCTCGGACAGCTGTTCATCGCCCTGAGCATCCAGGTCATCTGACCCTCGTTCCTCGTGCCCAAGGGTTCGAACCGTGTCGCGGGCCAAAAGAAAAAGAGCGCTCTTTGGCGCTCTTTCTCTTTTGGTCGGGGCGACAGGATTCGAACCTGCGACCCTCTGCTCCCAAAGCAGATGCGCTAGCCAAGCTGCGCTACGCCCCGACGACGGCGGCGGTATTATATCATACCCCCGCAAGATGGTTCAACTGACGGGCGGCGTACTTCTCGATGTCTGCCACGGACAGCTTCTGTCCGGTCTCCACCCAGGCGGAGACGGCGCCCATGAGGACGGCCGTGCGCATGGCGACGAAGAAGCGGAACTCGTCGGAGGCCGGATCCAGGTCCGGGTAGAGGACCGAGGCGAACGTTCGGAGCGCCGCCTTGTGGGCGTTCCCAAGGATATCGCTCTTGCCGATGCGGTACATCGCCGCGATGACCGCCGCGTTTTTCCGGAACGCCTCCTCGTACCAGAGGGTGGGCGCGGGGACGGCCAGGTCATGTTTTTCCGAGCGCTCGATGAGGGCGACATAGCCCGCCACCATGCCATCGAAGACGCGGTCGGCACCGTACTGCAGAACGTCGTCCGGCTCGTCGAAGAGGCGGTAGAACGTGCTGCGGGAAACGCCGGCCTCCTTGCTCAGGAGAGAGACGGTCAGTTTTTGCGGATCGGTGTCCAGGATGATGCGTTCCGCGGCGGCCACCAGGGCATCCGCGGACTTGTGTTCCCGTTTGTCAGTGCTGATGTGATACATTGCTGCTTTCCCCATACCAGCGGATCAGGATGTCGAAGGCCTCCTGGAAACTCTTCGCGTTCCAGATCTCGATGAGCTCCGGCGGGATCTTGGACGTGCCCACGTCCTTGAGCGCCAGTACATAGGCGTCTCCGAACGCGCGGAACACCTTGGTGACCACCTTTCGGTCCCGCCGGGACAGGTGGCTGAGTTCCTTGACCAGCGGCTGGATCAGCAGCATCGGGTCCTGCTGGATGTCCTTCGGGGACGTGGCGTTGCGGGCCGTGGCCACACTGTAGAGGCCGTCGAGGATGAACTGCCGCTGGCGGGGCGTGGTCTCCTCGATCAGGTGGCGCACGGAATTGTAGAAGATCTCCGACCCGTTCGAGGACTTCTCCGCCCGAACGAGCTGCGTGCCCATCACCTGCCAGGTATACATGTCGTGCTGCATGAGGCTCTCCGCCGAGCTCTCGACGGTCTCGTAGCCCTCCACGTGCTCCAGGACCCGCCCCACGACGGAGCTGACCGGCAGGAACGTGTGGATGCGGTCGCTCAGCTCGTCGAAGTCGTGTTCGGCGATGAACTCCCGCGAAAAGCCGGGCCCGTCGCAGCTGAAGACGCCTTTGACGATGGGCCGGTACTGGCGCGGCAGACAGACCGTGGCGTAGGCGGCGAGGTTGCCGCCCTTGGAATGGCCGCCGGTGTAGATGGTCTTGACGTCCGGATAGTCCTTCAGCGTGCGGGCGGCGTAAGACAGCGCCGCGCACTGGGCGGGGACATCGTCCCGGAAAGACATGTTCAGGTTCTCCTTCCAGCCGAGGAGCGTGGAGTCCGTGCCGCAGAAGGACAGGAACAGCGTGTCGTCCGGCAGATGGATGGTGACGGCCGCGAACTGCATCTCCAGTTCCGGGTCGTTCCGCTTCTCGTAGTCGGTGACGACGAGATCCGAGAACCGACGGGACTTCGCCAGTTTCTCCACGAAGGGCACATCGCCGTCCATCTGGAACTCCTCCCGGGAGAACCGTTTCATGACGGTGCACATGGAGCCGATGGTCTCTGTTTTTGTGTGATGGACTTTTTTGAACGGGAGGTTCGAGATCCGCGCGAGGATGACCGCGTCCACTTCGTTGAGCGGCGCAGCCTCGCAGAGCGGGAGGTCTCCCCTCCAGTCCAGATAATCGATGATGGTTGGCATTCTGTTTCTCCTGCCCGGGACTTACTCCCAGGTCTTCCAGACCTCCGGCTGATAGCCGAGGGTCGCCTGTTTCCCGTTTCGAACGATGGGCATTTTCAGGACCTGCTGGTTTTCCAGGATCTTCTCCAGCTGCTGGTCCGGTACGAGGTATTGGATGAGGGTCAGGGTCTTCTTGTCTTTCGTGTTCGGATCCAGCATGGCTTCCATGCCCCCGACGGCCCGTGCCACAGACTCGAATTCCCCTTTGGACAGGCCTTTCTGCGTCAGGTCCACGAACTGGAACTTGATGCCGCGCTCCTTGAAATAGCGCTCGGCCTTGCGGGTATCGGCCGACTTTTTCGTGCCGAAAACCTGGATATTCATAAAGGTTTCTCCTTTGAAGATACGGTTCATTCTGTCCTATTATAACGCAAGTTCCGCATTATAAAAACAC
The DNA here is from genome assembly GCA_017614275.1 of Clostridia bacterium. GTDB lineage: Bacteria > Bacillota > Clostridia > Oscillospirales > Acutalibacteraceae > RUG420. The sequence goes on from JAGACE010000095.1 coordinate 5,553, forward strand.
TTTTTCCACCCTGCTTCGAAAGTTGTTTTTGCGGGGCGAAGCGTGTATACTATAGGGCAGACAAACTGGAATGCGAGGGTTTCATCACCATGGCTAAACGGAAACAATCCGATTCTGTTCGAAAAATGAAGATCATCATCGCGATCCTGACGGTAGCGCTCATCGCCGCGGTCATCGCCCTGACCTGGTTCACCCTGAGCCGCGAAGCGGAGAACGGGCAGATCCAGTGGCAGGCCACGACCACGGCCGCGGACAACAAGGTCGCGGGAGAACCCGACGAGACCACCACCGCCGCCGGGAGCGTGACGGTCACCACGGCCCAGAGTGTCACCTACGCCGACGGCCTCCCCTATGACAAGGGCGGCTCCGACCGGTACGCCGAGTGGGACGGCAAATACCCGTCCGCCGAAGTCATCGTCAAGAAGGGCGACGACGGCAAGTGGAGCTCCTTTGTCTCCGACAAGAAAGTGAACGCCACCGGCGTCTACTGCAA
>JAGACE010000096.1 GCA_017614275.1 Clostridia bacterium
CAAAAAAGCTCCGTCCTGCGAGAAACAGGACGAAGCTTGCACTTCGTTTGTAACCACCTGGTTCGCATCATACCAACATCTGAGCCCCGGATAACGGCGGGTGCCGGCGGTGCTTACTGGCGGGAGACCGCGTTCAGCATGCGACTCGGGAGTGATGTTCATTCTGCGGCGTTCGCGTGCCGGGCTCTCACCGTCCCCGGACTCGCTTTGGTGCGTCCGCACTGCAGAACTACTGTCTCCGTCTGCGTCTTTATAAGGTTATTTACTTATAATACGCGAAAAAGTGTATCATTTTTGGTTTTCTCTGTCAACCGCAAGATGTTGTGGAAAACCACAAAGAAAGTCCCCGACACTTGTCGGGGACTTCGAACGGTTTTGTTTGATGGGGCTCAGACGGCTTCGATCTCCTTGACGTTGATCTCCTGCCCGCGCAGGAGGTACGTCTTGCCGGATTCGCAGAAGGGACACTGCCGACCGTACTTGACGGTGGCGTAGGTCTTTCCGCAGTTCTCGCAGAAAGTGACGGCCGGGGTCTCCACGACCTTCAGCTTCGCTTCCGTCATGCATTCATGTTTTTTGACGGCCCAGTTCCAGACGTCGTCGAGATAACTCGGCACGACGCCGGAGACCTCTCCCAGTTCCAGTGTGACGGAAGAGACCGTGGTCAGGTCGTTTGCCTCGACGACTTCTTCGACGTCGTCGATGATGTAAAACACGATGCCCAGTTCATGCATTGGCTTTTACAGCTCCTCGCCTGCCGCGAACGCGGTCAGGATCTTGGTGGCGGGTTTGTCGAGGACGCAGAGGTTCGCGACAACGCCTTCCTTGGTGAATTCGCGCTGGCCGACGCCGTACCCGGTGAGCTTGCGGACGGCTTTTTCGATCTTGATGCCGGCCTGCAGGTCCGCCAGGATGGACTCCAGCTGCTTCTCGTATTTTTCCATGGTCATATCGGCATCCACGCCGGGGATGACGTATGCCTTGCGGTCATAGTTCGTGACCTTGTCGAACGTCTTCTCCTCGTTGAACAGCGTGTTCTCGCCGGAGCGAAGGATGGCGACTTTGCCGTCTTCGATGACGATGTCTCCCCAGAACGGGATCCAGCCGCTGCCGTCGACGATGATCACGTTTTTCAGCATGTTTGTCATAATGATACCCTCCCATAGTTATGGCCTTTGATACTGTTCTATTATAACATGAGATTGTTTTCGGACAAGAAAAAGATATCTGTTTTCTTTCTTTTTTCTTTGAAATTCCATTACTTTATCCGAAACTCTGCTATGATAGACTTGAACCAAGTCAAAAGACGTCACTTTGACCATACTGGAAAGGAACCGATATGTACACCGTTTTAGTCTGCGACGACGACAACGCCATCCTCGAGTCCGTCCGCATCTATCTCTCCGCCGAAGGCTACGAGGTCCTGACGGCCTCCGACGGCCTCCAGGCGATCGACCTGCTGAAAGAGCACGAGGTGCACTGCCTGGTGCTGGACATCATGATGCCGAACCTCGACGGCCTGTCCGCCATGCTGAAGATCCGGGAAAAGAGCAACGTGCCCGTCATCCTGCTCTCGGCCAAGTCCGAGGACACCGACAAGATCACGGGCCTCAGCTTCGGGGCCGACGACTATGTCACGAAGCCCTTCAACCCGCTGGAGCTCGTCGCCCGGGTGAAGTCCCAGGTGCGGCGCTACGCCAAACTCGGCAGCATGGAGAAGAGCGAACAGGTGCTCGTCACCGGCGGGCTGGAACTGGACACCGATAAAAAGCGGGTGACCGTGGACGGCGAAGAGGTCCGTCTGACCGCCCTCGAGTACCAGATCCTCGAATATCTCATGCAGAACATGGGCCACGTGCTCTCCTCCTCCCAGATCTATGAGGCGGTGTGGAACGAGCCGGCCCTGTCCACCGAGAAGACGGTCACCGTACATATCCGGAACATCCGCGAAAAGATCGAGATCGATCCGAAAAATCCAAACTATTTGAAGGTGGTGTGGGGACTTGGATACAAAGTCGACAAGATTTAAATACTCAAATATTACCAAGGCGATCTGCCTGCTCCTGGCCGCCCTGCTCTTCTCCCTGGGCACCTGGTGCGCAGTGGAACTGGGCGTGGGCTCCTGGGTCTTCGGCACAAGGGAATACTTCGCCAATTCCGCCGGAGCGCGGACCGCAGACTACACGCGGTCCCAGGCCTTTGAAGAGGTGCTCACCTCCGACATGGCCAAACTTTCCTCCCTCGCCGAAAAAAACGAAAAGGCCTATGCCAAGGCCCTGGCAAAGGCCCAGGAGGAGACCGTCGAGTCGGTCGTCAAGCAGTACATGTCCCGGCAGGAGTATCTGAAACAGCGGGGCTCCGATCCGAAGGAAGAATACTTCGAGCGGGACCCGGTCGTGCGGCTCTCCACCGGGATGGAAGAGACGGTCTCCCTGACCTATGATCACATGGCCCTGCCCGAAGAGGCCATTCGGGAAGAGCTGAACCGCCAGTACGACGACTGGGAAGAGACCATGCAGCTGTCCTATGCGGCGGAGTTTGAGGATGCCCGGGACTGTCTTTCGGTCAACGACACGCTGAAGTACTACGTCCGCAGCGCCGACGGCACCGTTTATACCAACCTCAAAGCAAAGCCTTCTGCGGAGGCCCTTGAAACCCATCAGATCTACGGCATCGCAGACGCCAAACAGAACGTTCTGGAAGGGGCCGGCTTCCTGCTGGACAGCCCGGACTATTCCCCGGCTGACGTTCCCGACAAAGCCGGCATCTATTTCTACCTGGACGATGCCTTCCTCCTGAAGGACCAGTTCCCCGCGAAGGGAGACCTTTACCGGATCGTCTTCGAGGACCAGGACGAGTATGTGGCGACCAAGCAGCTGTTCGACGCGATGAAAGACCGTCCCGCCGGATGGATCCTGGCCATCATGCTCTTCAGCTATCTGGCCGGCCTGGCCCTGCTGCTGTGGTTCCTGCACCTTGTGGGGCACGTGAACTCTGACCCCGTGGCCGCGGACGGCTCCCCCGAGCCCGTCAAATACGCGAAAGACGGATCCCGGCTGACGACCGCCGCCATCGACAAGCTCCCGGGCGATGTGCATGTTCTGCTCTCCGGCACGCTGTTCGGCCTGTGCCTCGGACTGCCGCTGGCATTCCTGTCGGAATCGTTCCACAACTACTCCCTGCTGCGCTGGTATCCTCTGGCAGGCGCGCTGGTCGCTCTGGTCTGTGTGCTGATCCTGGCCGAGTGGCTCGCCTCGGTCTGCCGGACCGTGAAGTCCGGCCGGGGCTTCTGGAAACATACGCTCATCGGCCGCTTCGCCGTCTGGTTCGGCGGCGTCCTGAAGCGGCTCTGGAGATCCTGCAAGGAGGCGCTGGGCTTCCTGGAATACACGCCGAAGAAACTGCCGAAGCAGGCCGGCATCATGGCCCTGGCCTATGTGGCCGTCAACGTCCTGCTGGCGAACCTCATGCACATCCCCAACCTCGGCTGGGCGGGGTTCCTCCTGCTGCTCGTCTTCAACGTCCTGGTCTTCGCCCGGCTCGTGAAATACCTGCGCGGGCTGGATGACATCATCGAGGCCTCCGGCACGGAGACGCCGGTCGACCTGCCCGAAGACAGTCCGGTCGCTCTGAAAGAGCTCGCCGGCAACCTGGAGGTCTCCCAGGAGCGCATCAAGGCTGCCGTGGACAAGGCCGTGCAGGAAGAACTGACCCGCACGGAACTCATCACGAACGTCACGCACGACCTGAAGACGCCGCTGACCTCCCTCATCAGCTATTCCGACCTGCTGAGCCGGAAAGCGGGACAGGGTCAGCTGGGCGATGAAGAGTCCCGAAACTATGTGGGCGTCATCCACGACCAGTCCGAGAAGCTGAAGCATCTCATCGACGATCTGCTGGAGGCCAGCAAAGTGTCCACCGGCAACGTGGAGCTGCACAACAGCACGCTGAACCTCACCGAACTGGCGGCCCAGGCCATCGCGGAGTTCGCTCCGGAGATGGACGCGAACGGCAACAACGTCGTGTTCGTCGACGGTGGCGGCGGCGTGGCGGCAGCCGAGCACACGGTGTACGCCGACGGCAGCATGACCTACCGCATCCTGTCCAACCTGCTGTCCAACGCGAAGAAGTATTCCGCGCCCGGCACCCGCGTGTACGCGACCGTCTCCGACGGCCCGAACGACACGACCGTGTTCGAGCTGAAGAACATCTCCGCCGCGCCGCTGAACATCTCGGCGGAAGAACTCATGGCCCGCTTCGTCCGCGGGGACCGCTCCCGCGGAGAGACCGAGGGCAACGGCCTCGGCCTGTCCATCGCCAGAGACCTGGCCGTTCTGATGGGCGGCTCTCTGGACCTGGCCATCGACGGCGACCTGTTCAAGGCCATCGTCACCCTGCCGAAGCAGGCAAAATAAACACAGACAAAAAAGGACCCGGTATCCTCGGATACCGGGTCTTCTTATGCAGTTTAGACGTTGTATTTCTGGTTGGACTGCTTGATGGCCGCCTGCGCTGCTGCCAGCCGCGCGATCGGGACGCGGAACGGGGAGCAGGAGACATAGTCCAGGCCGAGGCTGTTGCAGAACTCGACGGAGGTCGGGTCGCCGCCGTGCTCGCCGCAGATGCCGGCGTGCAGGTCTTTGTTGGCGGGTTTGCCGAGGTCCAGCGCCATCTTCATGAGTTTGCCGACGCCGTTCTGGTCCAGACGGGCGAACGGATCGTTCTCCATGATCTTGGCGTCGTAGTAGTCCGGGAAGAACCGGCCGGCGTCGTCACGGGAGAAGCCGAAGGTCATCTGGGTCAGGTCGTTGGTGCCGAAGCAGAAGAAGTCGGCGTTGGCCGCGATCTCATCGGCGATGAGACAGGCGCGCGGGATCTCCATCATGGTACCGACCTGATAGCTCATGTTGATGCCGGCCTTGGCGATCTCCGCGTTGGCCGTGTCGATGACGATCTGCTTCACGTACTGGAGTTCCTTGGTGTCGCAGACCAGCGGGATCATGATCTCGGGCATGGGTTTCCAGCCGGGGTGCGATTTGTTGATGGCGATGGCGGCGCGGATGACGGCCTTGGTCTGCATGACGGCGATCTCCGGATAGGAGACGGCCAGACGGCAGCCGCGGTGGCCCATCATCGGGTTGAACTCGTGGAGGCTCTGGATGAAGGCCTTGATCTCTTCGACGCTCTTGCCCTTGGCGTCCGCCAGCTTCTGGATGTCCTCCTCCTCGGTGGGAACGAACTC
>JAGACE010000097.1 GCA_017614275.1 Clostridia bacterium
CGCAGAGTTCGATGCCGGCCTTTGTCAGCGCGTTCACCGCGCCGCCGCCGATGCCGCCGCAGATGAGCACATCGATGCCCTTCCCGGCCAGCACGCCCGCCAGAGCGCCGTGGCCCTGGCCGTCGGAGCCGACGACCTCGGAGGAGACGACCTTGCCGTCCTCCACTTCATATACTTTGAACTGCTCGGTGTGTCCGAAGTGCTGGAACACCTGGCCGTTTTCATACGTGACTGCGATCCTCATAGTCAGAATCTCCTTTATCAGATGAGAGTGTATCCCACTATACGCTAATCGCCGCGGAATAGCAAGCGGTCAGAACATCTTTCCTTCGTAGTCGCGGGCGGGCAGAGTCTCGAAATCGTAGTCCCGGAGTTCCCCGGGCGATATGTTCGCGGTGCAGCCGCAGTGCATCATCAGGTTCGAGTCGGTGCCTTCGTTCATATGGACCAGGACGACCGGCTTGCCGATCGCATAGGCGTAGCCGCACTCCCAGGCGGTGCCCGTGTCGCTGTAGTTGCCGTAATAGAGCATGACGACCGCGTCCGCCCGCTCCAGATGAGTGCGGTCCAGCTCGAAGATCTTGCGCGCCCATTCGGCGGTCCCGGGCTCCTCGTCCACGGTGTGCCGCATCGGGCTGAAGACGTCGAAGCCCCGTTCCGCCAGGACCGTCTCCGCAGTCTCCACGTTTCGGATCTCGGTCTCGTTGAAAAACGGACCGGCCAGATAGATCTGTTTCATCGTCGTTCCTTTCTGTTGGCGTGATAGCGTCAGTATACCACAAAACCGGCGCGCTCCGGGAGGAAAGGTTGCGAAAAACGGTTGACATGTGTTATAGTGGATTCGGAAAGAATAATCTATTAAGGAGGTAAACAGAATGGCATTCTTCGACGCTATCGGTGATATCTTCGGCGGTATCTTCATGTCGATTTTGGCTTTCCTTTTTGGTGGCCTGTTTTGAGCCGAACGATCTGCGAAACCAAAGACCGCACCGAGTTTCGGTGCGGTCTTTTCTAAAGAAAGGACGGACGGCGTATGGAATATCGCAAAACGGTCCGGCTGAAGGACGGCCGGGAATGTACGCTGCGCAACGGCACGCGGGAAGACGCAAAGGCCGCTCTGGACAACTTCTGTCTGACCCACGAGCAGACGGACTGGCTGCTGTCCTATCCGGATGAGAACACCAAGACCGTCGAGCAGGAGGCGCAGTTCCTGCAGGACATGACGGCAAAGGACTGCGCGGTCGAACTGCTGGCGGAACTCGACGGGAAAGTCGTCGGGATGGCCGGGTTCAGCCGGCTCGGAGAGCGGGAGAAGATCCGGCACCGGGCGGAGTTCGGCATCAGTGTCGACCGGACGTACTGGGGCCTCGGCATCGGCCGCGCCCTGACGAAGGGCTGCATCGAGTGCGCCCGCAGCGCCGGCTTTACCCAGCTGGAACTGGAGGTCGTGGCGGACAACGAGAACGCCATTGCCCTCTATGAGAGCGAGGGCTTCGTGGAATACGGCCGCAACCCGAAAGGGTTCCGCTCCCGGGTGTCCGGGTGGCAGGAACTGGTGCTGATGCGCCTGGAACTGGACGGATAGCAACTGCAGGTTGCGTGCTTTCGGCCGGATCTTGTTCTATAATGAGAGTGAGGAGGGATCCGTATGAGCACAAAAGAGGTCCTGTATGAACTCAGGACGAAAAACGGTCTGTCGCAGGACGAGCTGGCGGAAAAGGTCTTCGTGACCCGCCAGGCGGTCTCGCGCTGGGAGACCGGAGAGACGACCCCGAACACCGAGACCCTGAAACAGCTTTCCAACCTGGTCCATGTCTCCATCAACACCCAGCTGGGCTCGCCGCAGAACCTGGTCTGCCAGTGCTGCGGGATGCCTCTGGAAGATGCGATCATCGGCCACAACAAAGACGGGAGCCTCAACGAGGACTACTGCCAGTGGTGCTATGCCGACGGGACCTACACATACAGCGACATGGATGTCCTGATCGAGACCTGCCTGCCGCACATGGTGAAGGAAGGCTTCACCGAAGAGCAGGCGCGCGGATACATGAAAGAGATGCTGCCTAAGCTGGACTACTGGAAACGCTACGAGGAACTCAGCGACGACGGGCAGTTCGACGCGTTCAAACAGCAGCTGATCGACGAGATCAACGCGCTGGACGTCGAAGGCATGCCCAAAGTGGAATCCCTGAACGCGCTGGTCGGCCGCTATGTGAACCTGGAATACCGGCTCCCGAACGGGACGACCGCAAAGTTCCTGGACGATCAGACGACCTATCTGGGGACCCAGCTGGAACCCGCGTTCGGCGGGGACCGCTGCTTCGGCGTCCTGGCGAACCACGACTTCCTCCTGGTCTGCACGTATCTCGAGGACGGGAAGGACCCCGAACTCGTGCTCTACAAAAAGAGATAAGGCGAGTCGCTCCGACAGCACCCAACCCGCGCTTCGCGGCACCGACTTGTAAAAAAGGGACTACAGAACGCGAATCTCAGCGTCTGCAGTCCCTTTTTGTGCTATACTGGAATCAGCCGGGCAACACGGCTCGGCAAAAACATTTTTCAAGGAGAATTGCTGTTTGAGAACAACACGCAAAACACTGGAGATTGTCGGCTGACCGGGAGGTCGGCAGACGATCCGCCGGACCTCCCGCTCGAAAGAGCAATTGCAGTCAACAATATTCAGGAGGGTAAACAATGAAGAAAAATGACATCACGATTCGTTTGGAAACGAGCGAAGATCACCGGGACGTCGAGGCGCTGGTGCGCGACGCGTTCTGGAACGTCTATCGCCCCGGCTGCAGCGAGCACTATGTGCTCCACGTGCTCCGGGACGACCCGGCTTTCGTGAAAGAGCTGGACGTCGTCATGGAACAGGACGGCAGGCTGATCGGACAGAACGTGTTCATGAAGACCGTCATCGAAGCAGATGACGGCCGGACGATCCCGGTCCTCACCATGGGGCCGATCTGTGTGCTGCCGGAACTGCAGCGAAAAGGATACGGAAAGACACTGCTGGACGATTCTCTGGAAAAAGCCGCGGCGCTGGGCTACGGCGCGGTCCTCTTCGAGGGCAACATCGCGTTCTACGGCAACAGCGGGTTCGACTGCGCCGGCGCGTTCGGCATCCGCTATCATGATCTGCCGGATGACGCGGACGCATCGTTCTTCCTCTGCCGGGAACTGATCCCGGGATACCTCGACGGTGTCACCGGTGTCTATCAGACGCCTCCGGCTTATTACGTGGAGGACAACGATGTAGAAGCGTTCGACCGGGGCTTTCCGCCCCGAGAGAAGCAGAAACTTCCGGGCCAGATCTTCTGAACGAACGAAACGTTGTCACGGGGCCCGTCCCCGTGACAACACCCGTGACAACAGAAAGAGGAGGGAAACGGTATGAAAGAAGCATCGCTCAACACGAAGAAAGGTACGCTCCGCTACTGGCGCTCCGATCCCTGGGACGCCGGAAAAGACACGTTGTTTTTCATGCACGGGCTGACCGCGGACCACACCATGTTTGACGCACAGATCTCCTCTTTTGAGAGGGACTATAACCTCCTGGCCTGGGACGCGCCCGCGCACGGCAAGTCCAGACCGTTTGAGGCCTTCACGTTCGAGGAAGCCGCCGGGTACATCCTGGAGATCCTGGACGCGCTCTCTGTCCGCAAAGTCGTTCTGATCGGGCAGTCCCTCGGAGGGTACTTTGCCCAGTCGTTTTTCAAGCGGTATCCGGAGCGCGTGAAAGCGTTCGTGTCGATCGACAGCACCCCTTACGGGTCCCAATACTATTCCGCCTTCGACATGTGGATCATCAATCAGATCGAATGGATGGCCGCCCTTTATCCGCTCAAAACGATGAAAAAAGCGATGGCAAAACAGGTGTCCACGAAACAGAGGACTTATGACAATATGATGCAGATGCTGGCGCCTTACGGAAAGAAAGAACTGTGCCACCTGATGGGCGTAGGCTATGCCGGTTTCCTGAAGGACAACTGCGATCTGCAGCTCACCTGTCCGGTGCTTCTGATCCTGGGTGAGCACGACAAGACCGGAAAAGTGAAACAGTACAATAAGGCCTGGTCGGAGCAGACGGGCTATCCTCTGAAGATCATCAAGGATGCCGCTCACAACGCCAACGTGGACCAGCCGGAAGAAGTGAATCGCCTGATCCGTGAATTCCTACTCCACGATGCGTAGGGTGCATGGATCGCTCTGCCGTGGTAGGATGACGGCAGAAGGAGGCGAAACGCCATGGATCAATATGTGACCGGGGCAGTCATACGGAAGCTCCGGGAAGATAAGAACATGACCCAGGAGGAGCTGGCGGAGAAAGTCTTCGTCAGCGGCAAGGCCGTGAGCAAGTGGGAGACGGGGCAGGGATTCCCCGACATCAGCCTGCTGGAGCCGCTGGCCCGGGCCCTGGGCATCTCCGTGATCGAACTGCTGTCCGGAGAGGACATCCGAAACCGGAACCGTTCCTCGCACATGGGCAAAGGCGTTTTCTACGTCTGCCCGGTCTGCGGGAACGTGATCCGCGCCACTGGGGAAGCCGTGGTCAGCTGCTGCGGTATCACGCTGCCGCCGCTGGAGGCAGAGGAACCGGACGAGGAGCACGGCCTCCACGTGGAGATCGTGGAGGACGAGTACTACGTCACGGTCGACCATCCCATGGAGAAGGACCACTACATCTCCTTCCTGGCGGCCGTGTCGGATCAGGGCGTCCGGCTCGTCAAACTGTACCCGGAAGGGAACGCGGAGGCGCGGTTCAAGATCGATCGCGTCACCGGGGTGTACGCTTACTGCAACCGACACGGACTGTATCGGGTTTCATTGAAATGAGCCGGGATCCGCTGAAGATCCCGGTGATGAAAACCACCGAACCGAAGAAAAGGGACTATGAACGCCTGTTTTGGCGATGCATAGTCCCTTTTTTGCCGAAATAGAGCTGGTTCCCTCTTTGTTTCCATAGAAAAGGGACTACTGAACGCACTTTTTCCGTTTGACAGGCCCTTTTTTCTTCAAAAAAGAGTTCAACCACTGCAAAAAGGGACTACAGACGCTGAATTTCGCGTTCTGTAGTCCCTTTTTTGTCAGTCAGTGCCCCGGCAGTCGAGTTCTTTGGCCTCGAAAGCCGGCACCTTGGCTCATCATTTGATGCGCTTCCGGTATTTGAGCATCGTCGGGAAATCGAAGACCGTGTTGAGGACGGCCGAGCCGTAGAACCGGATGTTCGTCAGGATCACGTCGCCCAGCGCCATGTATTTCTCATGCTTGTCCTGCTGCTCCCGGAGCATCGCCAGGTGCTCTTCGGGGGTGAAGTCCATCGCCTTGTAATAGGCCGCGATGGCTTCCTGCGGGTCGATGTCGACGACGATCTTGTCCTCGCCCCAGCCCTTGGTCTCCGCGAGGATCTCGCCGAGCGGCGTCATGACGCGGGCGTGTCCGGCCTCCGCGTTCAGCGTGTCCTCCGGGCGGCAGCCGAGGTTGCAGTCCACATAGACGACGCCGTTCTCCATGGCACGGTTCCGCCCGGCGTAGCGGTGCAGCTGCATGGAGATGTCCAGGTCCCCGAGCCGGCGGTCCAGTCCGGGCCAGGCCGTCGGGTTGATGATGATCTCCGCGCCCTTGAGTTTCAGCGCGCGCACCGTGTCCGGCGAGTTCTTGTCGAAGCAGATGATGAAGCCGACCTTCCCGTAGGCCGTGTCGAACACCTCGGACCCCTTGTCCCCCGCCAGGAACATCATCTTCTCGGTCCCGGCGCGATGCACTTTGCGGTAGGTCCCGACCAGCCCCTCCGGACCGACCAGCACCGCGGTGTTGTAGATCCGGTCTTCATAGAACTGGTCCCGCTCGATCATCGTCCAGGCGATGTACATGTCGTACTTCTTCGCCTGCTCCATCATCAGCTGGACGGTCTCCCCCTGCGGGATCAGCTCCGCGTTCTCCTCAAAGTGTTTCTTCTCCGCTTTGCTGACATAGTTCATGCTGATGTCGTCCGGGAGCCCCGTGCTGGAATACTCGGGGAGCACCAGGATGTTGACGCCGTTCGCCGCGGCGTCCTCGATGTACTTCACGTAGTTCTTCAGATTCGTCGCCTTGCTGTCGGTCGTGACGAGCGACACGCATTCGATGCGGACCTTTCCCATAACTCTTTTCCCTCCGTTATCGTATTGTTTTTTATTCAACAGTTGCCTGTGTAGACCCATGGCAGGGATTCCCGCGCCACCTCGGCCAGGCGATAGACGGTTTTAACGTCGGTCGCGCCCCGGTCCTGCATGTGGAACCGCGGGAAAAAGCGGGAGATGTGCAGAGGGACGCTCTCGCCGTCCGGCTCCTTCAGCCGGCCGACCCATTCGGACAGGTCCCTCATTTCTTCGTCGGTGTCGTTTTTGCCGGGGACGATCAGGGTCGTCAGCTCCACGTGGCAGGTCTTCACCGCTTCCTCGATGAAGGCCAGGACCTGCGGCAGGTCGCCGCCGAGCTCCCGGTACCAGCGGTCTGTGAAGCCCTTCAGGTCGATGTTCATCGCGTCGATGTACGGGCTCAGCTCTTCCAGGACCGCGAGCTCCGCCGTCCCGTTGGTGACCATGACGTTCTTCATGCCGTGCTCCCGGACGAGCTTCGCGGTGTCCCGCACGAACTCGTATCCGATCAGCGGTTCGTTGTAGGTGAAGGCCACGCCGAGGTTGCCCCTCGGCTGTGTCTCCGCCGCCAGTTCGGCCAGCGCCTCGGGGCGGATGGTCTCGGCCGTGTCGGCGAATCGCCTCGCCTGCTCCGACCACGAGATCTCATGGTTCTGACAGAAGGGGCAGCGCAGATTGCACCCGAAGCTCCCCACCGACAGGATGAGGCTCCCCGGATAAAACCGCGCCAGCGGCTTCTTCTCGATCGGGTCCAGCGCCAGCGAGGTGATCCTGCCGTAATTGAAGGCTTCCACCCGGCCGTCTCGGGCGATGCGTCCGCCGCAAAAGCCGAGCTGCCCCTCCTCTAATTGACAATGTCTGAAACAGACGCCGCATTCCGCCATAGTATCTTCTCCCGCAACGTTGCGCTCAGTAATGTCGGACGACTTCGAACCGTTCGAGTTCGTACGGTTCGGATTCTCGGATGCCGCCCTTTTGGCGCGCGATGTCGATCTGCTCTTCCACGGTGTCCACGCCGTCCAGGTTCGGCAGCAGCAGCCCGCGTTTCCGGCCGTGGCTGACGACGACGCCGTACCGTTTGACGTCCAGCTCGCTCGGAGAGGCGATCGGTTCCAGGTCGCCCAGAACGTCGACGCTGATCTCCAGAGCGGGCAGTTCCGCCGCGGTGATCGGCGGGAAGCGCGGGTCCGAGGAACAGGCACTGATCGCGTTCTGGATGATCTCCTCCGCGATGCTGTCCTGCGTGGCCATGATCGTGCCGATGCAGCCGCGC
>JAGACE010000098.1 GCA_017614275.1 Clostridia bacterium
CCAGATCGTGGTTGGACTCCAGGAGCACACTGCGGCTGCCGCAGATGGATCGCAGGACCTCTTCCGTCATGACGCCGAGGTCTGTGGCGACCGACACCCGTTTCCCGTCCGGGAGGGTGATCGTGTAGCCGAGGCCCTCCGCGCAGTCGTGGGAGGTGTGGAAACATTCCACATGGAAGTCTCCGACATCGGCAAAATGGGTGATCTGGAAGACCGGGAAATCGCCGTTCAGATGGCCGCATCGGTCCAGGGCCTCCAGCGTGCCGAGAGACGCGTAGACCGGGATGTGATGCCGGTTCGCGAACACCCGCAGTCCGCAGATGTGGTCGGTGTGCTCATGGGTCAGGAAGATGGCCTGCACCCGCTCCGGGGAAAGCCCCAGCGCTTCCAGCGCGAGCGTGGTCTGCTTGGCGTTCTTCCCCACGTCGATGAGGACGCCGCCGCTGCGGTCGCCGACATAGGTGGCGTTGCCGCTGCTGCCCGAGAACAGCGTACAGAGGCACGAGTCTGCCATGGTCTTCCCCCTTTCCGGTCGGATGATAAAAGAAGAGGTGCGTTCCGACACGCACCTCCTAAGGATTTGATTCAGCCCGCGTTCTGGATCTTGTCCGGATTGTCCAGGATGGGCACGCGGGAAATGTCCGCGCCCAGCGCCGAGAACTTCTCTACGACGTTTTCATATCCGCGGTCGATGTAGATGACGTTTTCCACTTCGGTGTGGCCCACCGCCGCCAGGCCCGCGATGATCATGGCGGCGCCGGCGCGCAGGTCATAGGCCTTGACCGGACAGCCGTTGAGATGATCGACGCCCTGGATGATGGCGACTTTCCCGTTGACTTCGATGTGTGCGCCCATGCGGTTGAGCTGGTCCACATATTTGAACCGGTTGTCCCACACGCCTTCCGAGACGATGCTGGTCCCGCCGGCCAGGCACAGGGCCGCGGCCATCTGGGGCTGCATGTCGGTCGGGAAGCCCGGATGGGGCATGGTCTTGATGTTGCACTTCGTCAGAGGCTTGTCCGCGATGACCCGGACGGCGTCGTCCTGTTCTTCTACAGTGACGCCCGCTTCGACGAGTTTCGCGACGATGGACTCCAGGTGCTTCGGGACGACGTTCCGCACCAGCACATCGCCTCCGCAGGCCGCCACAGCGGCCATGTAGGTCCCGGCTTCGATCTGGTCCGGGATGATGGAGTAATCGCAGCCGTGCATCTCTTCCACGCCGCGGATCTTGATGACGTCCGTACCGGCGCCGCGCACGTCCGCGCCCATGGAGTTGAGGAAGTTCGCAAGGTCAACGATGTGCGGCTCTTTGGCGGCGTTCTCGATGACCGTGAGGCCCCGCGCTTTGACGGCAGCCAGCATGATGTTCATGGTGGCGCCGACCGAGACGACGTCCATGTAGATGGAGTTGCCGGCCAGCTGGTCCGCTCTGGCGTGAACGAACGCGTTCTCCTCCATGGAGACGGTGGCTCCGAGCATCTCAAAGCCCTTGAGGTGCTGGTCGATGGGCCGGACCCCGCCGAAATCGCAGCCGCCGGGCATGGCGACGCGGGCTTCGGAGCAGCGCCCGAGCAGCGCGCCGAGCAGATAATACGAAGCGCGCAGATGACGGGTCAGGTCATAGGGGACCGTGAAGGAACTGATGACCGAGGTGTCGATCTCATAGGTGTGGGGGCTGATGGAACGGACACGGGCGCCCATGGCTTCGAGCATTTCCAGCATGCAGGTGACGTCCGAGATGTCCGGTATATTTTCGATCCGGCAGGGGCCTTCCGCCAGGAGCGTTGCGGGAAGGATGGCGACCACGGAGTTCTTGGCTCCACTGATGTCCACGACACCTTCCAGGCGATGCCCGCCGTTGATGCAGAATTTCTCCAAAACTATCTCTCCTGATATAATCAGTATATATAGTGTTCAAATCCAAAGTATTATACCACCTGTTCGGCCAATTGAAAAGTCCCGCCGGCAAAATTTCGTGCAAACGGTCGGAAAATCGTCAAATTATCCGATTTCCTTCCACATGCAAAATCGTTCTTCGTACAAAAAACGACCCCTGTCTCCGAGGAGACGGGGGTCGGATGCTGTTTCAGACAGGTGCTCAGCCGGGCAGGCCTTTGGAGGCGAGCCAGTCGGTGATGTCTTTGTAGACCTCTTCCTTGCAGTCGTCGCGGAAGAGCTCATGCCGGTAGCCCTTGTACCATTTGGTGGTGTGGTCCTTGATGCCGGCCATGTCCATCCACTTGTCGGCGACCTTGACGCCGTAGCTGCAGAAACCGACGAGGTCCTGCGTGCCGGCGACGACGAGGACCGGCAGGTCCTTCGGCATTTTCTTGGCCCAGAGGGTGCCGGCGGAACGGGCCGCCAGAGCGCCGAGCATGGCCATCAGGCCGGGGGTGTAATAGACCGTGATCATCGGGTCTTTCAGGTAGTCCGCGCGGTTCTCCTTGCTGCGGGAGAGCCAGCTGGTGGACGTCATGTTGTTCGTGACTTTGATCTCGATGTCTTTGACCGGAGCCGCGGTGAACAGCGGGACCAGCGGGTAGATCAGGCAGCGGAACGCACTTCCGAAGAAGTCCCCGGAACCGCAATACACCGTTGCCGCCAGTTCCTTGCCGTACTTCGCGCCGTAGATCTTGGCGACGAAGGAGCCCATGGAGTGACCGATGAGGATCTCGGGCAGGCCCGGATGCTCGGACACGGCGATGTCTCTCATCTTGTGCATGTCTTTGATGACGATCTTGTCTGCGCCCTTCGGGCACTTGCCGATGTTGCGCAGGTTCTCTTCCTTGCCCATGGCAGTTTTGCCGTGGCCGACGTGGTCTTCGCCGTAGACGGCATAACCGGCTTTGGCGAGGTGTTCCGCGATCCCGTGGAAGCGGTCGATGTGCTCGCAGACGCCGTGGGCGATGAGCGCGACAGCTTTGGTCTCGACGGCGTCGTCGGTCCAGGTCAGATAGCGGACGCGGTCCTTCCGGTCGGTGGATTCAAAGAATCTCTCTTCACATTTGATGGCCATGATGTTTCCTCCTGTTGCATGCTCACTTTCCATCTCCAGTGAGTTTAAGTTCATTTCCATAATAGCATAAGCATGTTTCGATTTCCACTACAAACCCTCGACCAGACGTCCCATGTCTTCCGGCAGCGGGGCATCGACGGAGATCCGCTCTCCCGTCACCGGGTGCAGAAAGTCCGCATGGGCGCAGTGCAGAGCGTGACGGGCGATCTCCTCCGAGGGCGTTCCGTACAGAGTGTCTCCGAGCAGCGGGGTCCCCAGAGAGGCGAAGTGGACGCGGATCTGGTGGGTGCGGCCGGTCTCCAGGCGGACCCGGACCAGCGAGCGGTCCTCCCCCGTCTTCAGCGCTTCCCAGCGGGTCACGGCGCGGTCGCCCCGGTCGTCGACGGTGCGAAGCGTCAGGATGGGGTCCGGTCGAAAGATCGGCGCGTCGATGACGCCCTCGCCCTCATAGCGGCCGGAGGGCACGGCCAGATAGACCTTGTTCACGCCCCGCTGCAGCCGGTCGGCGGCGTAGGCGTTCAGCGCACAGACCATGACGCCGGACGTCCCCTTGTCCAGCCGTCCGACGGCCCGGAAGGCCGCGGTCCTCCCCTGCTGCTGCAGGTACCAGCTCAGGTAGTTGGCCAGGGTGTCTCCCTGATGGTTGTGCGACGGGTGGACCGCGATGGTGCCCGGCTTGTTGAAAACGATGAGATCTTCGTCCTCATAGAGGACGGTCGGCAGTTCCTGCTCGAAGAACTCCGGGTCCGGCAGCGGCGGGATCTGGTCCGCCGGGTCGTCCGGCAGGTGCACGGTCAGCACATCGCCCGCCTCCAGACGGTCGATGGTCCGCACCGGCTCTCCGCCCAGAAGGATGCCGTCCTCATACGTCTTGAGGTTCCGGATGACACGAGAAGAAAGCCCTGCACGGCCTCTCAGGTAATGCAGGACTTTGCGGTCTTGGTATTCGGCTGGCACAGTGAAGGTCAGGGTGCGCATACCGGATCTTCCTTTCGCGGGCTTCAGTGACGTTTCAGCAGCCGCACCGCGGTCATCTTCGCTTTCTTCGCCTTCGGCATGAGTTCCTTGTACAGCCAGTAACGGAACGAGTTCCCGACCAGGATGTACTCGCCGATGTATTCGGTGTACCGGGCGCCGAAGCTCAACTTGAATTTGCTGATCCCCTCGAAGTCCGCATTGGGTCTCAGGGGACCCAGCGTGCCGTCCGCTCCCATCGTCTCCGGGGAGTCGACCAGGACATAGCCGAGGTCGTGATAATCCATCCCGAGGTCGATGCTGCGCAGCAGACGCAGGTAGTTCATATAGTGGCTCGAGCGGGTATTGTTCCGGACGATGTTCCGGGTGCCGCCGAAGACACAGTTGGCAAAGCCGCCGTACCGGATGGTCAGGCCGCCGGCCACCGGGATCTTCGCGTCCGCCGGATAGTCCTTCGTCTCCTCCATGCGCTCGAGGTAACTTTTCGTGTTCTTGTCGATGACATCGATGTCGTTGGTCAGGCCCTTGATCTTCTTCTGAGGAGCGGTCTTCAGCGCCTCCTCCTTCTGCGCCCGCTCCGCGAGCCGGGCGTTCTGGAGCTCGGTGTCCTTGGCCTTGTCATAGTAGACGATCATGATGTCCGTGTAGTCCCGCAGGGTGCTGAACAGCAGTTTGATGTACTCCGTGTCGCGATGCACGAAGTCGTTGCGCTCGGACGTGTCGTCCATGACCGAGAGGAACTCCTGCAGGAGCTGCGGATCCTTCTCGACGTCTTCATACGAATAGGTTTTGCAGACCAGGCCGCGGCCCTCGCCCACGCGGACGGAATACCGCACGCCCTTCTCGCACTTTTTCAGCAGCTGCTTGCCGGGGATGAGCTCCCCGTTCTCGTCCCGCAGCGGGATGAGGGTCTGCACCGGGTGCTTGTAGGTATAGGACGGCAGGTCGGCGTTGAGCTGATAACCGAGGGACGTGAGGAGTTCGTGGGCGGCGTGACCTTCCGCCTGCGGCTCGCCGTCGACGCGCAGCGGCACCGGCGGGTCGAGGATGACGCAGAACGCCCCGTGGGCCTTCATCTCTTCGGAAATGAACGCCGTGAATTCCCTCTGGAGCGTCTCGTTGGCAAGATCGGACACGGTCCCGTAGGGCACATACCAGAGTTTGCCCGCCACCGGCAGATCGCGCTCCAGCACGAGACAGGTCAGGACCCGCTCGCCGGCCTCGTCGAACCCGGCATAGAAGTGCGGCGCCCAGGCCGTCTTGACCTTCGGCCACAGGGAACACTGCTGGTACTGGCCGTGGTGCGCCTCGACAAAGCGGTCGAATCCCTCAAAATCGGTTTCCGTTCTGAACTGATACATGCTGTCTCCTTACAGGTCGATGCCCCGTTTTCTCAGGGCCTGTTCTATGCATTCTTCTTCGTTGAAGGGCTCTTTTTTGCCCCGGACTTTCATGAACCGCTCGTGGCCTTTGCCGCAGCAGAGGAGGAAGTCGCCCGGCTGCAGCATGGCGACCGCGTAGGCCACCGCCTCTTCCCGGTCCGGGATGACGACGTATTTCCCCGCGCCGCCGGCCGCCTCCACGAAGGACGCTATTTCGTCGGCGATCTTCTTCGGGTCCTCATACCCGGGGTCGTCTTCCGTGACGACGGTGAAGTCCGCCAGTTTTCCGCTGACGGTCCCCAGTTCTTCCCGGCGCAGCTGGGCCCGGTCTCCCACCGACCCGAACAGGGTGATGATCCGGTCCGGATGATACGCGCGGACGGTCTCTATGATGCCCGTCAGGCTGATGCCGTTGTGGGCGTAGTCGATGATGATGCCGAAGTCCTTCGACAGATATTTGATCTGACAGCGGCCCGGGACCCGCACGGTCCGAAGGCCCTCTTTCGCGCGGCTCAAGCGGAGTCCCAGCAGCTCGCAGACCGCGAGGACCGAGAGCGCGTTGTGGACGGAGAATTCCCCGGGGAGGCCGACGTCGAAGGTGTCTTCCTTCACGCCGTCCCGCAGGAAGTCGAAGCGGATGCCCATGAAGTCGTCCGACCGGGTCGGGAGGGTGTGTTCCGCCCGGAACTCGTTCTTTTCAGAGAGCCCGTAGAAGATCTTCCGGCCGGGCACGGCCTCCAGCATGTCTTCGGCGGCGGGGTCGTCCCCGCAGGCCGCCGCCTGTGTGCACAGGGAGAAGAAGGCCTTTTTGAAGCCGTAGTACTCTTCGTAGGAGTCGTGTTCGTGGCCGCCGATGTGGTCGGGCGTGATGTTCGTGAAGACGCCGCAGAAGAATTCCGTGAAGTCGGTGCGGTGCCATTTGACGCCGAGGCTCGAGACCTCGATGGCCACCGCCTGCACGCCTTCGTCGGCCATCTGCCGCAGCAGTTTCTGGAGTTCATAGGACTCCGGCGTGGTGTTGAGGGTCGGGACCTTCTTCCCGCCCCAGGACGCGCCCGCGGTGCCGATGAGCCCGGTCGGGACGCCCGCGGCGTCCAGGACGGACTGGAGCATGTAGGTGATGGACGTCTTGCCCTTGGTGCCCGTGATGCCGATGACCTTCAGGTCTCCGGACGGGTGGCCGAAGAACGTGTCGGAGAGCTTCGCCAGCGCCACACGGCTGTTCTCCACCGTGATGAGCGTGACGGGCTCCGGCACATCGCCCAACGCGGCCGCATCCTCGTGCCCCTGTTCGATGACAAAGGCACGGCAGCCGTTCTCGTAGGCGCTGCGCGCGTATTTGTGACCGTCGGTCTCCGCGCCCGCCATGCAGACAAAGAGGGTGTCTGCCGTCGCGTTGCGGGAGTCGTAGACGAGGTCCTGGATGTCGAAGTCGTCGTGGCAGGACGGGATGACACAGGACACGGTGTCCAGCCCGGCCAGCAGTCGGTTCAGTTTCATGGTACCTCCGAAAAAGGTTCAGGTTCTGCATGAAATTATAGGTTCTTGCAAATAAAATAGCAAGCCTTTATAATATTATCTGTTAATCTTATTATGTGATGGACCATTTCATGGCAAAAGAACTTGCGACAAAATACGACCCTTCGGAGTTCGAAGACAAGATCTACGACTTCTGGGTGAAGGGCAATTATTTCCACGCGGAACCCGACGAGACGAAAGACCCCTACACGATCGTCATCCCGCCCCCCAACATCACCGGGCAGCTCCACATGGGGCATGCCCTCGATGAGACATTGCAGGACATCCTCATCCGCTATCACCGGATGAAAGGATTCGATACCCTCTGGCTGCCCGGCACGGACCACGCGTCCATCGCCACCGAGGCGAAGATCGTCGAGGCGATGAAAGAGGAAGGTCTCACCAAAGACGACATCGGACGCGACGCGTTCCTCGAACGGGCCTGGGAGTGGAAACGGGTCTACGGCGGGCGCATCGTCGAACAGCTCAAAAAACTCGGCTCCTCCTGCGACTGGGAGCGCGAGCGCTTCACCATGGACGAAGGCTGCTCCAAAGCCGTCGTCGAGGTCTTCAACAACATGTATGAGAAAGGCCTCATCTACCGCGGCGAGCGCCTCATCAACTGGTGCCCCCACTGCATGACGTCCATCTCGGACATCGAGGTCGAATACGAAGAAAAAGACGGCGCCTTCTGGCACCTGAAATACCCCTTCGCGGACGGTTCCGGTTATCTGGAACTGGCCACCACCCGTCCGGAGACCATGTTCGGCGACACCGCCGTCGCGGTCAACCCGGAGGACCCCCGCTACAAGGACAAGATCGGCCAGATGATCCTCCTGCCGCTCATGAACAAGGAGATCCCTCTGGTGGGCGACGAGCACGCGGACCCCGAATTCGGGACCGGCGTCGTCAAGATCACCCCGGCGCACGACCCCAACGACTACGAGGTCGGCCTGCGCCATGACCTGCCGATCGTCAACGTCATGACCGACGACGGCCACATGAACGAGAACGTGCCGGAGAAATATGTCGGCATGACCACCGAAGAGTGCCGGAAAGAGGTCGTCAAAGACCTCGAGGAACTGGGCCTGCTGGTCCGGGTCGAGCCCACGAAGCACAACGTCGGCACCTGCTACCGCTGCGGCACCGTCGTGGAGCCCCGCATCTCCAAACAGTGGTTCGTCAAGATGAAACCGCTGGCGGATCCGGCCATCGACATCGTCCGCTCGGGCAAGATCCAGTTCGTCCCGTCCCGCTACGACAAGACGTATTACCACTGGATGGAGAACATCAAGGACTGGTGTATCTCCCGCCAGATCTGGTGGGGCCACCGCATCCCGGCCTGGTACTGCGACGACTGCGGAGAGATCACCGTGGCCCGTGAAACGCCCTGCAAGTGCGAGCACTGCGGCAGCGAACACCTCCGTCAGGATGAAGATACCCTGGACACCTGGTTCTCCTCCGCCCTCTGGCCCTTCTCCACGCTGGGCTGGCCGGACGACACCGTCGAACTGAAACACTACTTCCCGACCAGCACGCTGGTCACGGGTTACGACATCATCTTCTTCTGGGTGGCCCGCATGATCTTCTCCTCCATGGAG
>JAGACE010000099.1 GCA_017614275.1 Clostridia bacterium
CGGGGTCATAACGGCTTTGTAGGCCGACTCCACACCGTAAGACAGGGCCAGGATCATCTCCCGGGGGCCGATCTCGATCTGCCCCTTCAAGCCCTTGGCGATGCCGCGGAAAATGAGGGACAGGATGACGCCGGAGTTGCCGCGGGCGCCCCGCAGCATGGCAGAAGATGTCGTTTTCGCGACTTTATCGACGGTCACATCGTCGGGGAGCCGTTCGAGCTCCTTGCGGGCCGCCGTGATGGTCATGGACATGTTGGTCCCGGTGTCCCCGTCGGGGACCGGGAACACGTTCAGCGCGTTGACCGCGTCGCGCTGGTTCGTGATATGGTTGGCCGCGGAGATGACCGCGTCCCTGAATGTTGCTCCGTTGATCAAAGCTCTCGCACGCTCCTTAGGAAATCATGGAATCGACATAGACGTCGACTTTTTTGACGTTCATACCCGTCACGTCTTCGATGGTATAGCGGACTTTTTCCACGATGTTCCGGACGACGGTCGAAATGTTCAGGCCATAGGTCACGACGATATGCAGCTCGATGACCAGCCCGTCCGGCTCCCGGCGCACAGAGACGCCCTGGTCCAGATAACGGGTCTTCCGGTTGATGAACGAGCGGACGCCCTGGAAGGCGTTCCGATCCGCCATTCCGACCACGCCAAAGCAGGTCGGCACGATGCTTCCCAGAAGTTCCGAGAAATATTCTTCCTTGATCTCAATGGTCCCCAGAGGGTTTTCGAATTTTACCATTTCGGTGTCTGCCTTTCGCGTATTTCATTGATTCAGGTCAGTTCCCAGTTCCAGACGCCCGCATAGGGGTTGCCGGCCAGCGGCTCCACCTCGTTCTCCATGTTGCGGGAGTACGCGAGGACGCCGGTGCGGAACCCGATCGTCACAAAGGGCATCTGGGCATAGAACGCCTTGACGAAGGTCTCTATGGTCGAAGCCCCGCTGAGCACGGACGCCCAGGAGCTCTCGAGCTGTTTGTCGCCGAGGACGCCGGAGATGTCCATGTCGTTCGTCAGCCGGTATTCCCCGATGTAGAGGTCGTACAGGCCGCTCCGGACCGCACTGCGGTAAACGGCGGGCTCATCGGCCTCCACTTCGCAGAGGACGCCTGCATTCTTCAGTTCCCGGGCCAGTTCCTTGGCCATCTGTTCCTTGAAGGAGTTGCCTTTGACCGTGACGATCTTCAGCGGCTGTTCCGCCAGCGAGGACGCCAGCAGTTCCTTGGCCTTGCCGACCTCCATGGACTGGGTCTTCACCCCTTCCAGCGCGAACCACCGCGGGTTCAGCGGCAGGTCGGAGCGCTCGGCATAGCCGGACATGCAGGAGCTGACCATGGTCTTCCGCTCGAGGATGGCGTTGATCGCCTGGCGGACACTGGCGTCGGCCAGCGCGCCGTTCTCCCGGATGCCGATATAGACCAGATTGTTGAGCGGCGCCTGGGTGGTGGAAGCCGTGATGCGGTCCAGCTCGCCGTCGGCGATGTCATCGACCGCCGCGTTCACGCTCTCGATGTTCAGGCTGTTGAACAGGGTCTCCTTGTCAGGGATGTTCGACAGGAAGATCTCGTCCGCCTTGAACTTCTCCGACTTGTACTGATCGCTCTTCTTCAGGACGCCCCCGGCCGCAGAGTCGCTGTAGACATAGCGGCCTGAGCCGACCGGGACAGACTCCGAGGTGTCCGCGGTGCCCTCCTTGACGACGGGAAACGTCAGGTTCGCGGCGATGAACTTGTTGGGCTTCGTCAGCTTGAAACTGATGGTGGTGGTGCCTTCGGCGATGGCCTCGGAGATGGTGTCCAGCATCGAACTGTAATAGACCGAGTCTTTCGCTTTCCGGAAGGAATAGGCGATGTCGTCCGCCGTGATGGCGCTGCCGTCGGAGAACCGGCGGTTGGAGTCAACGGTCAGCATGACGGTGGTACCGTTCTCCACGACGCTCTCCACGAGACTCATGGTCGGCTCGTAGGACGCGTCGATCGTATACAGACCGTCATACAGCAGCGGCATGATGGCTTCGTTCATCAGACTGGTGGCGGAAAACGGGTTCACGCCCTCTTCCCGCGAATAGGGCAGGATGAGGTCCGTGTCCGCAGAGACCCCGGCCGGTTTCCGGTTGTCCGGCTCCGCCTTGGGCGAGGTCTCGCCTCCTTTGTTGCAGGCAGAGAGGAGCAGCACCATACAGACCGCCAGCAGCAGTGCGGCAGCCCGACGGGACAGCGTTCCGATCCGTTTCATAAGAGTGCTCCTTTCCAGTTATCGCAGACAGATGCGTTCGACGGCGGTGCAGGCGCCGGTCTTCTCGTCGATGTCGAAGAGACAGCCGCAGAGGAAGGGCGATCCTTCCGCCGGTTCGAACCGGGCCGGCAGATGCGTCCGGAACCGTTCGACCATGATCTCCGGCTTGACGCCGAGGACGGACTGTTCCGCCCCGACCATGCCGAGGTCCGTGATGTAGCCGGTACCGCCCGGCAAAATCTGCTCGTCAGCGGTCTGCACATGGGTGTGCGTCCCGAACAGCGCGGACACTTTCCCGTCGAGGAAAAAGCCCATCGCCCGTTTTTCCGAGGTGGCCTCCGCGTGGAAGTCCACCAGGACGATCCGGCAGTCCTCCAGCTCTTTCAGCGCTTCCTCCGCCGCGGCGAAGGGATTGCCCAGGGGGTCCATATAGGTGGTGCCGAGGAGGTTGATGACCCCGACCCGGACCCGGCCTTTATCGATGATGCAGGACCCCTTCCCCGGCGTGCTGTCCGGGAAGTTGGCGGGGCGCAGGATGTCGTCGTGTTCCTCCAGATAGTCGTACAGCTCCCGGCGGCGATACACATGGTTGCCGGTCGTGATCACATCGGCTCCGCTGAGGAACAGCTCCTCGCAGTTCGCGGGCGTGATCCCGTTGTTGGGCGCCGCGTTCTCACCGTTGATGACACAGAGATCGACGCCTTTCACCCGCCGGAAGGCAGGCAGAACAGACCGGACGAAATCCGTTCCGGTCTTCCCTACGACATCTCCGATCGCTAATACCCTCATGTTCCCACCTGTTGCGGCGGTTGCCCGCCGATAAGAAAAGGGTCTTTCCGGGAATCCCGAAACAGACCCTTCTATTGTCTTCCTTATTTCGCGTAATCCATGACGCGGCTCTCCCTGACAACATGGATCTTGATCTGTCCGGGATACTCCATTTCATTCTCGATCCGCTCGGCGATGTCATGCGCGATGATGACCATCTGGTCGTCGCTGACCTTTTCGGGTTTGACGACGATGCGGACCTCTCGTCCGGCCTGGATGGCGAAGGAGTTTTCGACGCCGTCATACGAGTTGGCGATCTCCTCCAGTTTTTCCAGACGCTTGATGTAGTTCTCGATGTTCTCCCGCCGGGCGCCGGGACGCGCGGCGGAGATGGCGTCGGCCGCCTGGACGATGAACGCGACGGTCGTTTTGGCCTCGATGTCTCCGTGGTGCGCCGTGATGGCGTGGATGACGGCTTCGCTCTCCTTGTACTTCTTCGCCGCTTCCGCGCCGAGGGTGACATGAGAGCCTTCGAATTCGTGGTCCAGCGCCTTGCCGATGTCATGCAGCAGTCCGGCGCGCCGGGCCTGTTTGACGTCGGCTCCGAGTTCGGAGGCGATGAGACCGGAGATGTAGCAGACCTCCAGCGAATGGTCCAGCACGTTCTGGCCGTAACTGGTGCGGTAGCGGAGCTTGCCGAGCAGTTTGATGAGTTCCGGATGGAGCCCGGTGACGCCGGCGTCGAGCACCGCGCGTTCGCCGGTCTGCTTGACGGTCTGATTGACTTCCTTCTTGGCTTTCTCGAAGGTCTCCTCGATGCGGGCCGGATGGATCCGTCCGTCCTGGATGAGACGTTCGACGGTCAGGCGGGCGATCTCCCGACGGACCGGCTCGAAGCACGAGATGGTGATGGTCTCCGGGGTGTCGTCGATGATGAGGTCGACGCCGGTGACGGTCTCGATGGCGCGGATGTTCCGGCCTTCACGGCCGATGATCCGGCCCTTCATCTCGTCGTTGGGCAGAGAGACGACCGAGACGGTGGCGTCGGTGGTCCGCTCTGCGGCGCAGCGCTGGATGGCGACGGTGACGATCTCCCGGGCGAGTTCATCGGCCCGGTCTTTGATCTGTTCCTGCGCCTCCATGATGCGGGTGGCTTTTTCATGGTCCAGACGTTCATCGACGGCGGCGAGGATCTGATCTCTCGCCTGTGCCTCGGTGAGTCCGGAGATTTTTTCAAGGATCTCCAGCTGGCTCTTCTTCAGGGATTCGATCTCCTCTTCCTTCTTCTCCGCTTCCCGGAGTTTCTGGGTCAGAGTTTCCTCCCTCTTTTCGAGAGCGGCTGTTTTCTTGTCGAGGTTTTCTTCCCTCTGGATGTTCCTGCGCTCCTGCCGCTGGACTTCCGTGCGGCGTTCGCGCAGTTCCTTCTCGGTTTCCGTACGCGTTTTGTGTATTTCGTCTTTTGCTTCCAGGATGGCTTCCTTTTTCTTCTGCTCCGCAGTAGTAAGGGCCTGATTTATGATACGTGTGGCGTCCTGGTTGGCGGACCCGATGGTGGATTCCGCAACTTTCTTCCGATGCGCCTGTCCGGCAAAGAAACCGATCAGCGCACCGCCTGCCAGGGCGACCACGATCAATAGGATCGCTAAGGTGTTCATAGACTAGGAAATACACCCCCTTCTATAAAATTTCACAATCTTTATTATATTAATAGATACGTACGGTTGTCAAGCAAGCGAAAACGGCAGAGGGCTCCCCTCTGCCGTTTCGTTCGTTCATTGATTTCCGTTTTTCGTTCAGGACTGTTCTGACTGCATCCGCTCGACCACCGCTTTGGCGCCGGGCAGAGAATCGCCCTCGTTTCGGTTCATCATGGAGCCGTCCAGCATCGACACGACCATCCTGGCCAGCTGACGGGCGGTGATGCCGCCGGTAGACGTCAGCCAGGACGTCAGTGTGCTGACGACCGCACCGCTGACGAACGCGTACCAGAGTCTGGCTTCCGCGTCGGTCAGATCGGTCTTGTCGAAATGGACCAGTTTCACGTACTCGAAAAACGGGGGGATGCGCATGGAGAACAGATCGATCAGATCGTTTTTCATCAGCAGCTGCATGAAGTCCTCGTGCTCCTGCCAGTACCGGAAAAAGCAGCAGATGAGATCTTCCCATCCTCCCACGCTGTGTGAGATCAGGTACCCGATGAAGCCTTCGATCAGTTCGTCCAGCTGGTAGAGCAGGACGTCTTCCCGGCTCTCGAAGTTGTGATAAAACGTCTGGCGGGTCAGTCCTGCCCGCTCCACGATATCTTTTACGGTGATCTTCGAGAAAGGTGTGGTCTGCATCAGTTCCAGCAATGCGTCAGTGATTCGTCGTTTCGAACGGACGGAAATAGGATTGACCCTATCGCCCACTCTACTCACCTCTTTCTCCCATATCTTAACATAAAAAACGGGGCTCGAAAAGCATCGAGCCCCAGTTTTCTTAAAAAAATCTTAAATTGTTGTCCGATTTACTGGAAGGGATTGAAGAAATTGTACCCGTTCGACTGGGTCGTGGTCTCCGCGGCCGTGTCGCCGCCTTTGTCTTCCAGCAGGGTGGCCTTCACTTTGAAGGTCTCGACGGAATAATCGCTCTGGACGTGGGCGATCGTCAGGGTCAGCACATCGCCCGGGTCGGCCTTCTCGACGGCAGCCAGCAGGTCGCCGCTCTTCTCGAGGTCTTCCCCGTTCACCGCCGTGATGATGTCTCCCGCGACCGCGTTCGTGCCGGTCAGCGCGCTGTCCTCGTTGATGGAGGCGATGACGATGGAGCCGGAGGGCAGCTTGTTCTGCTTGGCGATCTGCGCGTAGGTCGTGTTCTCGGAGACCGGGACATAGCGGATGCCCAGTTTGGCTCTGCCGGTGACATAGCCGCTCTTCAGGATGTCGTCCACGACGGTCTTGGCCACGTTGATCGGGACCGCGAAGCCCATGCCCTCATATTCTTCCGAGGCGATCTTGGACGAGTTGATGCCGATGACCTGGCCGTAGCTGTTGATCAGCGCGCCGTCGGAGTTGCCGGGGTTGATGGCCGCGTCATGCTGGATGCATTCCATGGTGTAGCCGCTCTCGTTGCTGCTGGTGGGGCGATCGATGGCGGAGATGATGCCGGAGGTCACGGAGCCGTAGAACGCGGTGCCGCCGGGATTGCCGATGGCATAGACCGGTTCGCCGACCTTCAGGACCGTGGAGTCGCCGAATTCCGCCGGTTCCAGCTTGGTCGTCCGGACCCGCAGGACACCGATGTCGGTGCGGTTGTCGTAGCCCTCCAGGGCCGCGCTGTACTGGGTACCGTCCTCGGTCTGGACCTTCAGGGTCGTGTTCGCCACGTCCACGATGTGGGCGCAGGTGACGACATAGCAGTAGCCCGCCTTCTCGTCGACGCTCATGACGACGCCGGAGCCCTCGCCGTATTTCTCGCCTCTCTGGTCATAGACCATGACGGCGATGACGGAGGGTTTGCACTTCTCCGCGATCTCGACGCTGGTGAGCGCGCCGTCCGGGTTCTCCTCATCGTAGGCCCGGGTGTCGCCGACATTGATGGAGTTCTTGGTGTCGACGGACGTGGTGGTCTTGGCCGCCTGCGCCTCACGGCCGTCCCGGC
>JAGACE010000100.1 GCA_017614275.1 Clostridia bacterium
CCGCTGCAGTTCCGCCAGAAGGGGGCGGCTGAGGGAGGAGCGGTTGCCCGCCGCACGTTCCCGGCAGAGATCCACCGTGAGGACTTCCGGCCAAACGGCGTTCCCGTAACGGGTGTGCAGGGCGTAGAAGCCGTAATGGCCCGCCTGCGCCGCCGCATAGGTCCCGAGACTCGGGGTGGCGGACGCGAGCACCAGCAGGGCGTTCTGCTCCGCGCAGCGGTATTTCGCGATGTCCCGCGCATGGTAGCGGGGACTCATGTCGGACTGATAGGTGTGTTCCTGCTCCTCATCCATGATGACGAGGCCCAGGTCCTTCACCGGCGCAAAGACCGCCGAGCGGGTGCCCACGACGATCGAGGCCAGGCCGTCCCGGACCCGCTTCCACTCGTCCAGCCGTTCCCCGGCGGACAGACCGCTGTGGAACACGGCGACCGTGTCGCCGTAGCGCGTGTAGAACAGGTCGAGGGTCTGCGGCGTCAGGGAGATCTCCTGGACCATGACGATGACGCCGCGGCCCGCCGCCCGCACCTCATCGATGAGCCGCAGGTATACTGAGGTCTTCCCGCTGCCGGTCACGCCGTACAGCAGCGCGACCCCTCCCCGGGTCTGCCACTGCTCTTTCAGGCCGTCCAGCGCCGCCTGCTGTTCCTCCTGGAGACAGATCTCCGTCGGTTTTCCTTCCGCCGGGATGTCATAGGGCCGGCGATAGACTTCCTGTTCGTAGTATTCGACGACGTCCTTCTTCGCAAGCGCCTTGACGACCGCTTCGGTCACGCCGGTGAAATAGCAGAGTTCTTTGACCGAGCAGGTACCGATCCGAAAGAGTTCCTCGGCCGTCTCCCGCTGCTTTTTCGTCAGCTTTTCCGGGAGCAGGTCGAAGTCCTCGACGCTGCCGATCAGCGGCGTCAGACGGACCATGCGGACGGTGGCGTCTCCGACGGTCCGGACGGCGTCGTAGTCCCGCGTGAGGATGCCTCTGCGGGCCATGTCGTCCGGCAGCTCGGAGTCGAGGTCCAGGCCCAGGTCGGACAGGAGGATCTTCTTTTTGACGTATCCGGTCCGGCGGGACAGATACGCGACGATCTCTGCCTCCGCCCCGTCGAACTGTGTCGCGTCCCGGTACTCGTCCGTGACGGCGAAGGCCGCCATCGTCTTCAGGTTCGCGCCGGCCGGGATCATCGTCCGCAGGGCATCAAAAAGAGTACAAAAGGTGCGATCCCTCATGTACTCCGCTAATTTGATCATGGAGTCGTCGATCAGCGGTGCCTTGTCAAGCACCGCTGCGATCTCCTTGTATTTGTCCAGAGGGTATCCGTTCTCTCGGACGGCGTCCTCGGCGGACGTCAGCCGGATGACGACGGCCTGGCGGAGCTGAGAACCTTTCCCGAACGGCACCATGACCCGGCAGCCCACCCGCAGATCCTCCGCGAACGGCTCCGGGACCAGATACCCGAACAGGCGGTCAAAGTGGTATGCCGTGTTCTGCACAGCGACTTCGGCAACCAGCCTCGTGTCCTCCATAGGTCCCTCCAACTGTTGGTTTCCGGCTTACAGATCTTTGATCTCGTCCGGCTCTTCGATGGTGTAGTCCCCGTCCAGCAGCTTGCCCAGCGCCAGACTGACCGGTTTCTCGGTCAGGATCTCGCCTTCCGCGTTGGCCTCATCGGAGATCTCCCGGGCCAGTTTCGCGGTGGCGGAGACCAGCGAGTAGCGGCTGATGCTCTTTTCGCCGGCTTCTCCTTCGAGCAGGGTCTTCAGATCGGGGTTGAAATTCGTGTCTGCCATAATCTATCTTCCTTTATTCTACGGTTTCTTCCGACGCCCGCTCGCGCAGATGGCGGCGGTGCCGGTAAATGACTTCCAGAATGTTTTCGACGGCGGCGTCCAGACGGTCGTTGACGATGATGTAATCGTAGTCCGTGGCCATCATGATCTCCTTGCGGGCGATGGACAGCCTCTGGGTGATCTCTGCCTCCGTCTCCGTGTTCCGCCCTTCCAGACGGGTCTTGAGCGCGTGGAACGAGGGCGGCATCAGGAACATCGTACAGACGTCCGGCTGCTGCTCTTTGATCTTCGACGCCCCCTGGACTTCGATCTCCAGGATGACGGTCATCCCCTCGTCGGTCCAGGCTTTGACGGGAGCCTTCGGCGTCCCGTAATAGTTGTCGCCGTACTGCGCGTACTCCAGCATCTCGTCGTTACGGATCTTCTCTTCAAACTCTTCCCTGGTGACGAAATAGTAGTTGACGCCGTCGATCTCTCCGGGACGGGGCTTGCGGGTGGTCATGGAGACGGACACCACGGTCTTGTCGTCCCGCTTCAGCAGTTCGTTGATGACGGTGTCCTTCCCGGCGCCGGAGGGGCCGGACAGGACCAGTACGAAGCCGGTGTTCATCGCTCTGACGCCTCCTCGCCTTCCTCGTCCTGCAGACGGCTCTTCAGGGTCTCCGGCTGCAGATAAGACAGGATGACGTTGTCCGTGTCGGTCAGGATGACCGCCTTGCTCTTCCTGCCGTGCGTGGCGTCGATGAGCGTCCCCTTCTCCTTGCTGCCCTGGACGATCCGCTTGATGGGCGCGGAATCGGGGCTGACGATGGCGACGATCCGGTCGACGTTCACACAGTTGCCGAAGCCGATGTTCATGAGTTTCAAGAGCCCACACTCCTGTTCGCAAAGGTCCTTACTCGATGTTCTGGACCTGTTCCCGGATTTTTTCTACACTGCCCTTGATCTCAAGGACTCTGGAGGTGATCTCCAGGTCGGAACACTTGGATCCGATGGTGTTGGCCTCCCGGTTGATCTCCTGGACCAGGAAATCCATCTTGCGGCCGATGGCGCCCTCGTCCTCGAACATGGACTTGAGCTGGTCGATGTGGCTGTGGAGCCGTACGGTCTCCTCATCCACCGCGACCTTGTCGGCGTAGATGGCCGCCTCGGTCAGGAGCCTCTGCTCGTCGACCTTGACGTCTCCGATGAGGTCCCGGATGCGGCTCTTCAGTTTCTCGTTGTACTCTTTGACGGTCTCCGGAGAACGCGCCTCGATGAACGAGGTGAGCTCCAGGATGTAGTC
>JAGACE010000101.1 GCA_017614275.1 Clostridia bacterium
ATCAAACGTATTCTCCCAAACTACCATTTTCGTTTGCTTTTTTCGTTCTCGTCCGGGTCGTCTTCCCCCAAAAAGCAAATCTATTTCACAAAATAGCAAAAATCGTTTGCATTTCTCGAGACTTCCAATTCGTTCCTCTTCGAAAAATGCAAACCCATCATGCGAAAAAGAAGAAAACGTTTACTTTGGCTTTCGGCTTGGCTCTTTCCCGAGAAGCAATCGCATTCTTTAAAAACTCGAGATGTGGTTGACTGTTTTTGGCCTGAGATGCCCCCCAAACATAAAAAAGGCAGCCACTTTGTTTGAAATCAACCAATGTGGCTGCCATTTTTCGGGAAGTGACCTTGGTCTGGCTCTGTAAAGGCAACCACGTTCGTTGAAACCGACCGATGCGGTTGCCTTTTTTCGGGAAGCGACCTTGGTTTGGCTCTGTAAAGGCAACCACGGTCATTGAAATCGACCGCTGTGGCTGCCTTTTTCCGTCCCAACTGTGCTTTGCCACCCAAAAAAGGCAACCACGGTTCTTGAAACCGGCCGTTGTGGCTGCTTTTTTGCGGCACGCACCTCCGGCGGCGCTCCGGCTTGTCTTTTGCTCAGACTGTTCTTGCAGCCCAAAGGGCGCTCTGCCCCTTTGGGCTGATGATTGCCTCACTCAGCAGAGAAAACTGCCTGTCAAGGCCGGCGCAGCCGCCGAAGGGCAGTCTTGACAGGCAGTTTTGGATGCTGTATACAAATTCTTACGTTCAGTAAATCGCCAAAAAAGTGTGAAAAAGAAGCTGCCCGAATGGACAGCTTCTTTTTGTGTTGCTCAGCGTTCGACGCGGCGCATGACCGGGATCTCGCTCTTCATGGCGCCGGTGGGGCAGACCTCCACGCACTTCAGACAGGTGGCGCAGAAGTTGGCCGCCGCTTCTTTCGGGACCATGGGATTGACGATGGTGCTGAACCCGCGGTTGTACAGACCGATGTAGGTCTGGCCGACGACCTGGTCGCAGGTGCGGTAGCAAAGGCCGCAGAGGACGCATTTGTCGGGGTTGTGGGTGATGGGGTCAGCCACCTGGATGATCGGTCTGGCGTGGACTTCACCGGGGAATTTCTCGGGCTCCACGTCAAAGCGGTTCGCGTAGTCGATGAGACGGCAGTCGTAGTAGTCGTGACAGCCGCAGTCCAGACAGCGGGACGCTTCGTTCTTCGCCTGCTCTTCGGTGAATCCGAAGTAGATGGGATCGAAGTTGTCGCGGCGTTCCTCGGGGGAAAGGCCGGGCATCTTCTCGCGCTGCTGCTTCGGACGGTCTTCGAAGTCCGCTTCGGTCTTCTCGTCTTCGACAAAGTAGGGTTTCTTGTACCGGACCTCATCGCCTTCGAGATAGTTGTTGATGCACAGGGCGGCCTTCTGGGCCTCGCCGATGGCTTCGATGGCGATGCCGGCGCCGCGGTTGGTGACGTCGCCTGCCGCGAACACGTTGTCGATGTTCGTGCGGAAGGTCATGTCGTCCGCCACGATGGTGCCCTTCTTCGTCAGCTCGATATCGCCGACGCCTTCGCACTTCGCGACCTGGCCGATGGCCATGAGGACGTTGTCGACCTTGATGTCTTCAATGGCGCCTTCCACCGGGACCGGACGCCGTCTGCCGGAGGCATCGGGCTCGCCCAGTTCCATGATCTGCAGCTTCATGCCGGCCACGTGACCGTTCTCGTCTGCATAGATCTCGGCGGGGTTGGTGAGGAACTTGAACGTGACGCCTTCTTCTTCCGCTTCTTCGATCTCGATGTCCGCTGCGGGCATCTCATTGCGCGTACGGCGATAGACGACATACACGTTCTCCGCGCCCAGACGGACCGCGGTACGGCAGCAGTCCATGGCGGTGTTGCCGCCGCCGCAGACCGCGACGTTCTTGCCGAGGAGAGGTTTCTCTCCGAGGCCGAGCTTCTCGAGGAAGTAGATCCCGCCTTCCACGCCGTCCAGGTCTTCGCCCGGGACGTTCATGGGGATGGAGGTCCAGGCGCCGATGGCGAGCAGGACCGCGTCATATTCGTTGCGGATGTCATCGAACTGGATGTCCTTGCCCAGCTTGACGTTGTTCTTCATGACGACGCCAGCGTTCTCGATGAGCTTGATCTCCTGGTCCAGGACCGCCTTCGGAAGACGGTATTCCGGGATGCCGTAGCGGAGCATGCCGCCCATCTTGGGCTGCTGGTCAAAGATGGTGACCGCGAGGCCGTACTTCGTCAGGAAGAAGGCAGCGGTAAGGCCGGCAGGGCCGCCGCCGATGATGGCGACTTTCTTGCCGGTGTCAGGTTCCACAGGGATGACATAGGGGTCTTCCGCCAGGACTTTGTCCGCGGCGAAGGCCTTCAGGAAGGCGATGGAGATGGGCTCTTCCACCAGCTGGCGGCGGCAGGCGTCTTCGCAGGGATGCGGGCAGACGCGGCCGATGGACGCCGGGATGGGGAAGGCTTCGTAGATGGTCTCCACAGCCTGCTTGTACTGGCCGTTCTTGATCTCCTGGACGTACTTCTGACAGTCTGTCATCGCCGGGCAGTTCAGTTTACAGGGGCCGCGGCAGTCTCCGGTGTGGTCGGAGAGGAGCAGTTCCAGGGCGGTCTTCCGGGCACGGACCACGCGGTCGGTGTCCGTACGGACCACATAGCCCTCCATGGGACGCGCGGAGCAGGCACGCAGGAGCTTCGGCACGCCTTCGACTTCGACGAGGCAGATGCCGCAGGCGCCGTAGATGGCCGTTCTCTTGTCGAAACAGAGCGTCGGGATGTCGATGCCGGCGCGGACCGCGGAGGAGAGAATGGTATCAGAAGGCTCTGCAATGACTTCGATACCGTCGAGGGTATATTTGATAGACATTTTGTGGGCCTCCTTTCTCAGTGTACTTCCACTGCGCCGAACTTACAGGCGGTGATACAGTTGCCGCACTTGACGCAGAGGTCGGGATCGATCGTGAACGGGCTCTTGAGCTCGCCGGAGATGGCGTCAGCCGGGCACTGGCGGGCACAGGCCGAACAGCCGATGCACTTGTCTTTGTTGATGGAGTAGGTGATGAGCTCGCGGCACTCTCCGGCCGGGCAGCGCTGTTCTTTGATGTGCGCTTCGAACTCATCGCGGAAGTACCGGATGGTGGTCAGGACCGGGTTCGGGGCGGTCTGGCCGAGGCCGCAGAGCGCGCCGTCCTTGATGGCGTAGCACAGCTCTTCCAGCTTCTCGATGTCGCCTTCTTCGCCCTGGCCCTTGACGATGCGGTCCAGGACCTCCAGCATGCGCCGGGTGCCGAGACGGCAGTGGACGCACTTGCCGCAGCTCTCTTTGGCGGTGAAGTCCAGGAAGAACTTCGCCATGCTGACCATACAGGTGGACTCGTCCATGACGACCATACCGCCGGAGCCCATGATGGCGCCGGTCTTGCCGAGTTCGGCATAGTCGATGTTGGTGTCGAGCTTCTCTGCCGGGACACAGCCGCCGGACGGGCCGCCGAGCTGGACGGCTTTGAACTCTTTGTCGTTCCGGATGCCGCCGCCGATGTCGAAGATGACGTCGCGCAGGGTGGTACCCATGGGGATCTCCACGAGGCCGCCGCGTTTGATCTTGCCCGAGAGTGCGAAGACCTTGGTGCCCTTGGACTGTTCGGTGCCCATGGCCGCGAAGGCCGCGCCGCCGTTGTTGATGATCCAGGGGACGTTCGCGTAGGTCTCAACGTTGTTGATGTTGGAGGGCTTGAACCAGTAGCCGGACTGAGCCGGGAACGGAGGTTTCAGACGCGGCATGCCGCGCTTGCCTTCGAGGGACTCGATGAGGGCGGTC